>CAZBOC010000152.1:0-7222 GCA_964493225.1 uncultured Caulobacterales bacterium
CAATAATATCAGTCGGTTGTTGACCCCCTTCGCGCGCAGCGCTTAACATTAACCAGTATTGGGGTGACGGGAAGAGGCGTTATCGTATGACGGGCAAGACCACGACGAGAGCCGATCTGACCGACGCCATATACCGCTCTCTCGGCGTCTCCCGAAACGAATCCTCCCATTTCGTCGAACGCATTCTCGAGGAGGTTTCGGCTGCGCTCGAGCGCGGAGAGAGCGTGAAGATCTCGTCGTTCGGGACTTTCTCCGTGCGCGACAAGAAGCTGCGCATGGGACGCAACCCGAAAACCGGTGAGGAAGTGCCGATCACGCCGCGCCGGGTGATCACCTTCCGCGCCTCGCATGTCCTCAAAGACCACATCAACGCGACGCTGAAACAGAACCCGGCCGCAGCGGCCGAATAGCTGACCCGGCCCCATGGCGGTATCGAAATCAGCCGAAGCGTTCCGAACGATCAGCGAAGCCGCTAACGAGCTTGACGTTCCGCAGCATGTGCTCAGGCACTGGGAGGAAGTCTTCGGTCAGATCAGGCCCATGCGCCGCGCCGGCGGCCGGCGTTATTACCGTCCCCTCGACATCGACATTCTGCGCGGCGTGCGCGTCCTTCTGTATGAGGAACGCTTTACGACCAAAGGCGTCCAGAAAATCTTCAAGGAGAACGGGGTCAAATACATCGCCGAACTCGGTCGGCTCGCCGCCGCCGGGCGCACCGTGGAGCTGCGCCCCTCGATCAGGGAGGAGGCCGGCGACATGGCGCCGCCCCGGGAGGAGAACCCGTTTCGACGCGCGGCCGAGGGCGGGCGGTCCGCCGAGGGCGAAACGGGCGGGGCTCAGCCCGCCGGCGCGGGTGAAGGGTTGTCGCCGGAAATGCGGGCGATCCTCAGCGACCTTCTCGCCCGGCTCGAACACGCGCGTTCGTCCGTCAGGAGAGCCCGCGAGCAGCTCGATGCGATCACGGAACCGGAAGCGGCCGCGCCGAAGACGGGCGCGTCTTCAAATTGACCCCGGACGCATTGCGGGCCTTGAACGACGCGCCTATAGTCCAGCGCTCCGGGAGTGGTGAAACGCTCGCGGATCCAGAGCGGTCGGAGCGTGGCGCAGGTGGTAGCGCACTACACTGGGGGTGTAGGGGTCGCTGGTTCGAGTCCAGTCGCTCCGACCATTCGATTAAACTTTGCAGGCATTATCGCGACGGCCTCATCGTCGGGACCTGTCGGCGGGCCCTCCATCATGAACACAGATCGTGATTCAAGTGGAAAGGTTTTCCTGTTCTCAGTGATTGCTTGACCGGAGCCGGCCAATGAGCGCGGCGCGGTCGAAGTCCTTGTCCAATTCAAGCAGCGACATCGTCTTTCCGTCAGCGATTGCACGGAGACCCGGCCACCTCCATCATAACAGGGAAACACGCCTTTTCGTTAACAAACCGCCTGTTCCTTTCCCCAAAACTCGTCGGGGAAAAAATGCGCGCGCGCAGGTGGAAGCGTTCGCGGCGTGAATTCCCGGCGGAATTCGACAGCCGGCGTCGGCCGGCCCGGGGTTTGCAAGGGTCGCATTGTCTCGCCCTTCCGGCGTTTTGCGGGAGATCCCCTCCTCCGCTTTGACAAGGTAATCCTATTGACCTAGGGGATGGGGGATTCGTTATAATCCGCGACGCCGCCCCGGGTTATGCGTTTTGGGGGAGTGCTTCTTGGTGTCGTCGGAACGATCACGGCGTAACTTGAAAGGCTGGCCCAGTTCCTTGTCTTTCAGCTGGGGCGCTTTTCTCTGCATAATCGCGGCGTCTTATTTTTTGTTGACCGCCGGCTATGCGCTTACGGACGTCACGTCATTCGGCGGCACGATCCCGCATTTCTTACGCTATATCGCCGTCCCGCTCGCTATCGCAGGCGGCCTTCTTTGGGGGGCGTTCCGGACAAAGGCCGAAACGCGCCTCATGGTCGGGGTGAACGCCGTCGCCATTCTCGCCGCGCTATTCGCCCATGAGGCCGTCGCCAACGCCGGCTTTGCAAAATCGGTGGCGCTGGCGGTGGAAACCGCGGAAGCCAAGATTGCGAAGGGCCTCGACGAGAATACGTCTCTGCCGCCCGGCGTGACGATCCGGCGGCTCAACAAAGAATTCGGGGCCAAGTCCCTCGACGACGCCGTTCTTGGCGGTCTCCCTCGCCGCGAAGTCACGATGTGTTTCGATCCGGCGCAGGGACCGGTCACTTACCGGGCCGATCGCTTCGGTTTCAACAATCCGGACGACGTCTACGACCGCGCCGTGGAAATCGCGGTGTTCGGCGACTCCTTCGTTGAAGGGTTTTGCCTGCAGCCGGGCGCGGACGTCGCCGGCCGCCTGCGGGCGGACGGCCATAACGCTGCATCCTTCGGCATGCGGGGCAACGGACCGCTGATCGAACTCGCCGGCCTTGGGCGTTTCGGCGGGGCGCTCGAGCCTCGAACCAGCGTCGTCATGTATTACGCCGGCAATGACTGGACCAACCTTGAACGGGAGGCCGCGACGCCCTGGATCGTCGGGGCCCTCAAGGAAGACGCCGATTTCGGCCCCGCCGAATGGTCCGACCGTCACCTCCGGAGCGCCGACAGCGTCATAGAGGAGTTGTGGCGGTCGAGCGGCATGGCCGCTTCAAAAAAATACAGGCGGCGGGCTATCCGCAACTACGTCGCGCTTGCGCAAACCTGGTCGGTCCTCGGGCTCCACTATCCAAGCGCGCCGAAGCGTCAGCCGATATTCGACGACGTCCTCGCCCGCATGAAGAACCTTACGGCGAGCTGGAACGGGGAGCTCATTCTCGTTTATATTCCGCGAGCGGAACGTTTTCGCGGCGTGCTGCCGAACGATTTCGTTTACGACGCCGACCGTCGGATCGTCGCGAAGGCCGCGCGCGAGGCGGGCCTCCCCTTTATCGACCTCGCCTCGGCGTTTTCCGATGACAACGATCCTCTCGCCAATTTCGGCCCCGACGGCCATTTCAGCGAGGAAGGCTCGGACCTGGCCGCGAGGCTGATCGTGGAGAAGATGCGCGAATTGGCCGATCCCGCGATCGCCCTCGCTCCAAAGGTTCAGCAAGAATAGGAAACGGACGCATGGCTGGCGTTAAATCCTTCGCTCCACACGAAACAGGCTCGACCGCCGACGCGGTCGAAGGGCCATCCAATCGTTCCTTCGGGCTCGTCGTCGGCGCAATCATGGCGGCGATCGGCGGCCTGCGGTTCGTCCTCGGCCATGGCGGACCCGTTTCCGCGGGGGCGATCGCCATCGGCGCCGTCCTGACGATCCTTGGCGCTCTTTCGCCGGGACTGTTGTCGACGCCCAATCGCCTCTGGATGAAGCTTGGATTGATGCTCGGCATGATCATCACGCCGATCGTAATGGGGCTTGTCTATCTGACCACCTTCCTGCCCATGGGCCTCGCCCTGAAAGCCAGCGGCAAGGATCCCCTGCGGCGCAAGCGGAGGGACGACAGTTACTGGATCATCCGCACGCCGCCGGGCCCGGATCCGCAGACCATGCCTAATCAGTTCTAGTCGCTTTTTTTGGAGATCACGCAATGGACTTCATCAACGAACTCTGGCGTTTCATGCGTGCCCGGGGCAAGTTCTGGCTTTTACCGGTGCTCATCATGCTGACCGTTTTCGGCGGTCTGATTGCGCTGACGCAGGGCTCGCCGATCGCGCCGTTCATCTACTCCCTGTTCTAGTCATCGGCCGAAAGCGCGGCGAGCGATGAGAATCCTGGGGATATCGGCCTTCTATCACGATAGCGCTGCGGCGCTCGTCGAGGACGGCCGCATCGTGGCCGCCGCGCAGGAGGAGCGCTTCACCCGCGTAAAGCATGATCCGCGCTTTCCGGCGAACAGCGTCGCCTATTGTCTGGCGGAGGCGGACTGCAGCCTCGAGGGCGTCGACTATGTCGCGTTTTACGAGAAGCCGTTCATCAAATTCGAACGCCTTCTCGAGACCTATCTGGCGACCGTCCCCAACGGCTTTCGCTCGTTCCAGATGGCGATCCCCGTCTGGGTGAAGGAGAAGCTGTTCCAGAAATCGGGCCTCAAGAAATCGCTAAGAAAGCTGGATGGGGGCGACGACTGGAACGGGGAACTTCTGTTCACTGAACACCACCAGAGCCATGCCGCAAGCGCTTTCTTCGCGTCCCCATTCGACAGCGCCGCCGTTCTGACCATGGACGGGGTCGGAGAATGGTGCACCACGTCGATCGGCCGCGGCGACGGAGCCACGCTTGCGATCGAGCGCGAAATCCAGTTTCCGCATTCCCTCGGCCTGCTTTATTCCGCGTTCACCTATTTCACCGGCTTCAAGGTCAATTCCGGCGAATACAAACTGATGGGCCTTGCGCCCTATGGCGAGCCCCGCTTCGAGCAGACGATCCTTGATCATCTTATCGATCTGAAAGACGACGGCTCGTTCTGGCTGGACCAAAGATACTTCAACTATACGACCGGCCTTACAATGACCAACGACGCGTTCGCCGCGCTCTTCGAAGGTCCGCCGCGCAAGCCGGAAGACAAGCTGACGCAGCGCGAAATGGACATCGCCGCCTCGATCCAGAAAGTCACGGAACGCGCGGTGCTCGGCCTCGCCCGGGAAGCCCAACGCACGACGGGCGAAAAAAATCTATGCCTCGCGGGCGGCGTCGCGCTCAACTGCGTCGGCAACGGCAAACTTCTGAAAGAAAACATATTCGAGAACATCTGGATTCAGCCGGCGGCCGGCGACGCCGGCGGCGCCCTCGGGGCTGCGCTTTCGGCATGGCACCAGTTTCTGGGCAAGCCGCGCCCGCCCCTCGGCAACCGCCAGGATCACATGCAAGGGGCTTATCTCGGCCCCGCTTTCGGAAGCGACGCGATCGAGGCGCGCCTGCGCGAGGCCGGCGCCGTCTCTGAAACGCTCTCCTTCGACGATCTCGTTGCGCAGACGGCGGACGGGCTCGCCGCCGGCAAGGCGGTCGGCTGGATGCAGGGCCGCATGGAGTTCGGCCCGCGCGCGCTCGGCGCCCGCTCGATACTCGGCGACCCGCGCTCGCCGAGCATGCAGAAATTGTTGAACCTGAAAGTCAAATTCCGCGAAAGCTTCCGCCCTTTTGCGCCCTCCGTCCTGCGCGAGGACGTCTCGAACTGGTTTGATCTTGATACGGACAGCCCTTATATGCTGCTGGTCGCAGGCGTCGCCGAGAACAGGCTTCGCAAGATGAGCGACGAGGAACAGGCGCTGTTCGGCATCGACAAACTGAACGTGGCGCGCTCCGACATTCCGGCCGTCACCCATGTCGATTACACCGCGCGCGTTCAAACCGTCCATCGCGAGACCAACCCGCGCTATTACGCCCTCATAGACGCCTTCAAACAGCGCACCGGCTGTCCGGTGGTGGTCAATACGAGTTTCAATGTTCGCGGCGAACCGATCGTTTGCACGCCGGAGGACGCGTTCCGCTGCTTCATGGGTTCGGACATCGAATTGCTTGTCATCGGCGATTGTCTCCTGCGCAAGGAAGCCCAGGACCCGGCGCTGGCGAAGGACTATAGCGACAAGTTTGAACTCGATTAGGGCTTGCTGCGACATGCGGGCTCGCCGCCCGTCGGGCCGTCGGCGATGCGCCGCCTCTTAAGGCCTACGGGACGGGGTGCGCTTTGTTCGGCTTACGGAAAATGTAGCCGGCGACGAACGGGGCCGATCCGTCTTCGCTGCGCGCCGAAAAACGCGTGCGCCGCGTTGCGCTGATGGCGGCCTCGTTGAAGCAAGGATTGGTCGTCGCCGAGGCGACCGGCTCGACGGCGCGCCCGCGCGCGTCGACTGTGAAGCGCACGAGGACGACTTCCTCTTTCATCGCCCCGTCGAGACAGTCGGCCGGATAGACCGGGTCCGACGATAGCGCGATGTCCTCCTCGCCAATCCGGCGAAAGGCGAAATCGAGCCGCGCCTCAAGGGGGCGAAGCTGCGCGCCGTCGCGCGCGTCTTCGCCGGCCGTCGACGCAAGGTCCGCGTCCGCCGCCGCATCGCGCAAATCGTTCAGGCTCGCCCGATCCGCATGGGCCGGCGCGCGCCCCGAAAAGACGCTCGCGAAATTCGGCGGCGCCGGCACCTCGAGGACCCCCGGCGACCCATCGACGCCGGCGGCGGCATTGGCGGGCGCCCCGCGCTGATCCGCCGGCGCCGCGCCGACGGGCCCACCGGCCGGATCCGGGTCGTCTTCAGCCCGGATCCCGCAATCCGGGCAGTAAGTCCAGCGCGCCGCGCGCTGGGCCCCGAGGACGAAAACAAGCGCGGCGAGAACGATTATTCCTGCGATCCGCAGAAAGATGGACATCCGTGCGTTTCCTCGATCAAAGCCGCCTCGCGTCCTGCAATTTTCGAGCTATGGTCTGAGGGGGCCGGGCCGCGGCGCGACGTCATCGTCTTTTCTGCGCGGCGCGGGCTGTCGATCCTGCGACGTGGCGATCGTCTGCGCAGCATCATCGGGACCCGGACCGGCGCGCGGCTCAAGCGTGCGTTGATAGCCGAGGGCGGCGACCGTCAGCACGGCGAAGAAACACCCCATCATTCGCTGGGCGATCGACATTTCCTTCCCGCTTCCGTTTCACCGCGTCCGTTTCACCGCGCCCGATTCACCGCGTCCTTTGCAAGAACCGGGCAATCGGCGACGCGCGACGCCTTTGCAGGGCGGCGGACCAACATGCGAGGCGACGGCCGCCTCGTCGTCAACCGCCGAATTTTCTGGAGGTCGGAAAGCCTTTCGGCGCCAGTTTACCCGCCTGGGCGCGCTTCCCGATGAAGTCGCGCCAGCCGTCGACCGACTGGATGCGGCCTGAGCGATCAACCCAGGTGAGGCCTTCCTTCGCATCGAACGCCTTCGCGTCCGAAAGCCCGCCGGCGCTGAATTTCTGCAAGACGACGCCCTTGCCGCGGCTCATCTCCGGCAGTTCATCGGCGGGAAACACGAGCAGTTTTTTGTTCGCGCCGACGGATGCGACCATGTCGCCTGGGCCCGGCCGACAGACAAGGGCCTCGCTGCCGGCCGGCGCGTTAAGGACCTGTTTGCCCTTGCGCGTAGTCGCGAGACAGTCTTCTTCGCGTACGAAGAATCCATGTCCTGACGTGGCTGCGACGAGGAAGCGCCGTTCGCCGACGAAAGTGAAAGCGGCGATGACCGTTTGATCGTTGCTTTGGATGTTCCCACCGCTTTGGACGGGCTGGC
>CAZBOC010000153.1:0-4797 GCA_964493225.1 uncultured Caulobacterales bacterium
GGGAGATTTCTGCTGCCGGGCCGCGGCTCCGCGCGAATAACGGTCCACTACTATATGCCAGACCGTTTTGCGCCCTCCTCGCCGATCCTTCTGGTCATTCCCGGCGCCGGCCGCAACAGCGCTGAGTATCGCAACGCTTGGCTGGGAACGGCTCGAGCGCAGGGCGTTCTGGTCGCCGCTCTGGGTTATCGCGAAGAGGACTACGGGTTCGCCGCGTACAATTTGGGCGGCGTCGTGCGCAACCTGCGTTTCGTGAATATGCGAACCACACAGGTCAATGAGCGCGCCCGCGTCGTGCGATTGCGCGACGAGGACGTCCGCTTCGATATCAATGCAGACAGTACTTCCTGGCTGTTTCCTGACCTTGATCGCGTGTTCAATCATATTGCCGCGGCGACGGAGTCGTCGCGCCTCGGATATGATGTTTTCGGACATTCCGCCGGGGCCCAGATGCTGCATCGCATGGCGATCTTTCATCCGGAGTCGAAAGCTCAGCGGATCGTCGCCGCAAACGCCGGTTTCTATACGTTCCCGGACCGGCGAACGCCCTTGGTGACCGGGGTCGCCGGAACCGGCCTGTCGGACGACGACCTCAGGCGCGCTTTCGCGACCCGGCTGACGCTCCTCCTTGGCGAAAAGGACGATGGCGAGCAGGCCGGCGGCACATTGTTGCGCACGCCTCTCGTCGATCGGCAAGGGGGCGGACGCCTCCAGCGAGGACGCAGCTTTTACGCCTTCTCGCGGAACACCGCGCGTAAGCTGGGCGCCGAGCTGCGCTGGAGCCTCGAGACGGTTCCAGGCGTCGGCCATGATTTCGCGGCCATGAGCTTCGCCGCTTCTGAATTATTGTACTGATTGTCAGGGCCGCCGGCGCCCTATTTCTCGCCGAAGCGGCGCCGCTTGGGCTGGGAAGCCTTAACGGCCTCGGCGATGGCTTCGATCTGGCGCGTGTGCGTGATGGCGTCATAGGCGGCGGAATAGCGCTTGGCGAGCTGCTCGGCGGCCCTCGCGAGGTCTTCATTGTCGCTGACCCGGCGGATCTGTTCCACGTCGACAGAAGCGATGCGTCCGAGATAGGCGGCGCGCACCTGCGCGTCGTCCGCGTCCTGGTGCGCGCCAAGAATGTCGTAGGCGTTGCCCGACATGACTTGGACAACGTCCTCGACCTGGTCCTCGGTGCGACGCCGGCGTTCCCCGCTATCGTCCTCCAGAAGCTCGATCTCCATGATCGCGCGCTTGGAGAAGACTTTCACCTCGCCCGCTTCCGTCGCGAGGGGGAGAAAGCCGCGCTCGTCATTGAGGAGATCGGACACCCGCTGGTCATAGGCGAGGAAGACGTAGCCTTCCGTTATGCAGTCGTTGAAGTTGATAAGGCGCACCCGCTGACGCCGGCGGCTCATGCTCCTCTTGTCGCTCGTTCGCATGGATCCAGACAGTCCTCGCCCGCAGGAATGCTCGCAGACGAGAATAGGGCTGCTCCGGTTAATCGATCGATAACTCTCGGTCGGCGCAGATGACCATGCCGTCATAGGCGGGCTCGACACCCGCCGGCAGCCGTGCGCGAAGCGTAGCGTAATCCATGTGAACGTGAAGGTTCGTCAGGATCGCCCGCTCGGGTCTCACCCGCGCGATCCATTCCAGCGCGAGATCGAGATGCGCATGGGTCGCATGCGGGCGATATTGAAGCGCGTCGACAATCCAGACCCTGACGCCTTCAAGGACGGCGAAGCTGGGTTCCGGCAGCCCCACGACATCGCTAGAATAGGCGACGTCGCCGAAGCGGAAGCCAAGCGAGTTCACGCCGCCATGGTGCTGCAGGAAAGCGGTCGTCTCCACCGCGCCGCCCGGCCCGTCAATTTCGAAAGTCTCGCCGCAGGGCGGCATGTCGATCGCTTCGAGGATCGCCGGGTACGGACTGCCCTGGCGCTGACGGAAGCAATAGTCGAATCGCGATTTCAGCCCGCCCGCCGTCGCCTCGTCGATATAGGTTGGAATGCGCTGACGCTGGGCGATTGCGAACATCCTCAGGTCGTCGATGCCGTGGCACTGGTCTGCGTGGTCGTGCGTGTAAAGAACCGCATCCAGACGCGCGCACCGCGCCGCGAGCATTTGTTGACGCATGTCGGGCGAGGTGTCGACGAGAACGGATGTGACGGCGTCCGGCGAGAGACCGCGCGGCGGGCGGGCTTTCCGCACCAGAATGGAGCAGCGCGTGCGCCGGTTCTTCGGCTCGCCCGGATCGCATGCGCCCCAGTCCCCGGTCCCGTCGCCGCCGCCGAGCCGCGGCACCCCGCCCGACGAGCCGCTCCCAAGAACCGTGACGCTCAGACCGCCGCTCACCGCCGTTGCTCCTGAAAGATGGCTTTGGAGAAGAGACGGAAAAAGTTCTCGGTGGTGGCTTGTTCGACAACCGCGCAGTCTACGCCTCTGACCTCGGCGAGCTTTTCCGCGACATGGACGAGATAGGCGGGCTCGTTGCGCCGACCGCGCATCGGCGCCGGCGCCAGGTAGGGACAGTCGGTCTCGATGATAATGCGCTCCAGCGGCGCGGCGCGGGCGATGTCGCGAATATCCCCGGCGTTCTTGAAGGTTATAATGCCCGAAAACGAGATGTAGCCTCCCATGGATAAGACGGCTTCGGCGAGGGCCGGTCCGCCGGTGTAACAATGGAGAAGCGGGAGAAATGGTCCCAGCGCCGCGGCGCGTTCGAGCGTGGCGCGCATCTCCTCGTCGGCGTCGCGCGTGTGAATGATGAGCGGCAGACCGGTTTCCTGCGCAGCGATCACATGCTCGGCGAAAACCGCCGCCTGGGCCTTGCGGTCAGAATATTCATAGTAGAAATCAAGGCCGCACTCGCCGATCCCGACAACGTCCGGCGCGCCCGCCATATCGATCAGCGTTCGGGCCTTCAGGTCCCGGGCGTCTTTCGCATAATGCGGATGGCAGCCGACGGAGCGCCAGATGAAGTCGTGGGCCGCCGCGATCTGCGCGATCGCCTCGGTCGAGCCGAGTTGATCGGAAATCGTCAGCATGGCGCGCACGCCGGCCGCGCGCGCCGCTGCTATGACGGCGTCGAGGTCGTCCGCATATTTCTCCGAGTGCAGATTGACGTGGCTGTCTACGAGCATGGGATCCCTCGTTCAGGCGCCCGCGCCGCCGGGATCGCCAGCGAAAGCGCGCTGCATCGCCAGGATTGTCTGGGCCCGGTCGATATTGAGGGCGTCTGCGCCGCCTGTCAGCGTGTTCAGACGTCTCCACACCTCGACAAGCGCATCTGGTGAGAACGACCCGAGCGGAGCATCGACGGGCGCGCCGCGTGCTGCGGCGCGGGCGGCGTCGCAGACGGCGTCGGACAGGCAGGTCGTGAATATCTCCCAGCGCGCCTCGCCCGCCTTTCCGCTGAGGCGCGCGATCACCTCCGCGACGTCGCCGCCCCGCGCAACCGCCTTGAGGAACGCCTCGGCCGCCGCGACCGCCTCGCCCCCCTCGCCCGCCGCCAATTCCAGGGCGAACCCCGGCCGTCCCCCGGCCGCCTTCGCAATCTTGTCGATGTCGGTCCCCTTCGCCGCGGGTTCGCCGCCGAGGAATGCGGCGACTGCGGCGTTCTCAAGCCGGCGCAGGTCTATGCGTCGGCAACGCGAACGGATTGTCGCGATCAGCCGTCCCGGCCGCGCGGACAGCAGCAGCATTAGGCAGCGAGGCGGCGGCTCTTCGAGCGCCTTGAGAAGAGCGTTCGCGGCGTTGCGGTTCAGGTCGTCGGCCGTGTCGACAATCGCGACGCGCCAGCCCCCCATCGCCGGCGTGCGGTTTAGAAACGACGTGAGATTTCGAATTGAATGTACAGTAATTTCAGTCTCATGCTTTGATTTTTTCTCATCCCATCGACGTTCAGCGACAAAGAGATCCGGGTGCGAGCGTGCGGCGATCAGCCGTCCCGCCCGAGCGTCGGGAGAGAGGGCAAGAGTGGCGTCGTCCGCAAGGCCCTCGGGGCCGAGCGCGGCCTTGGCGATTCTGTAGGCGAGCGTCGCCTTGCCGATCCCCTTCGGCCCGGTGATGAGCCAGCCGTGTGACAGGGCGCCGTCGTCGAGGCGGCGGCGCAAGGCGCTTTCAACGCCCGGATCCCCGATCCAGGACGCGCGGGCGCATGGGGCTTGCAACAGGTCGCTCACGGCCGGCGTTGTCTTACAGATCGAAGCGCGGTGCAAACCGGGTTGTGACAACGTCGAGTATGTCGCGGTGGACGGCCTCGGGGGTCTGGTCCGCGTCGATCAGGACGCATCGATCCGGCGCGGCGCGGGCGATCCTGACGAATGCGTCCGCGACGGCGGCGTGGAAGGCCTCGCCGCGATCTTCGAAGCGGCTTTCATCGTTCGCCGCATCGCCGATGCGCGCCCGCGCCATTGCGAGCCCGCGGCCGCTCTTTGCATGGAGAACCAGTGTCAGCTCCGGCCCATCGCCTCGGACGACAAGGTCATGCAGCAGCCTTACCTCCGCTTCGCCTACTCTTCCGGCGATTCCCTGATACGCCATCGTGGAATCCGCGAAGCGATCCGAGATGACGACGGCGCCGCGCGCGAGCGCCGGCCTGATCGTCTTTTCGAGATGCTCCGCACGCGCCGCGTACATGAGCAGGGCTTCGCTGAGCGGCGTCCAGCGGTCGACCGACCCTCGGACAAGCAGATCGCGGATGAGTTCGGCTCCCGGCGCGCCGCCGGGCTCGCGGGTTTCGACGATCGCCGCGCCCCGCCCGCGCAGCGACGAAGCGAGTTTCCGGATCTGGGTGGTCTTGCCGACGCC
>CAZBOC010000153.1:4807-7201 GCA_964493225.1 uncultured Caulobacterales bacterium
ATCCGCGCCCTCGAAAGTAATGAAGACGCCTCGGCGCGCCGGCAAGCTGTCCGCCACGCTATTCGCCGGCGGCGGGGGCCGCGCCGGAACCCGCCGGTTCAGATTCGCCCCGATTCGGCTTGGCGAGCAGCGTTTTGGCGGCGAGCGCTATGCGTCCGAGCGGGCCGACCTCGCTCACCCGACGGCCGGCGAACAAAGGATATTCGCGGGCTTCCGCGTCGCCGCTGTCGACTTTCAGATAGCCGATCTGCTGGGCTTCGACGATGGGGGCTGCGACCGGGCCTTCATAGACGAAGGTCGCCCTGACGTCGCCGATCTTCGAACGGTGGGCGATGACGGAGACCTCGTCGCGCGTTATCAGCGGCACGCTCTCAGCCTTGCCGCCAAAAACCTTCGCCTCGCCGACGACGTCGCCCGCAGCGAATAACTGTTTTTCGGAAAAGTCGTTGAAAGCGATTTGCATCAGCCGGCGCGCTTCGTTGCGGCGCGCCCTTTCCGATTCAAGGCCGTTGAAGACGATGATGCGACGCTCGCCGTCTTTCTGCGCCGACCCCACGAGGCCGAACCCCGATTCCTCGGTATGCCCCGTCTTCAGCCCGTCCGCGCCTTCGAAAATACTGAGGAGCGGATTGCGGTTCGACTGGCGGATGTTTTCCCACGTGAATTCATCCTCGCTGAAGATGGCGTAATACTCAGGGTACTCAGCAATGATTTTTCGCGCGAGAACGCCCAGATCGCGCATGCTCATCTTGTGGTCAGGGTGGGGCCAGCCGGATGAGTTGGCGAAAGTGGAATCGGTCATGCCCCATTCGCGCGCCTTGCGGGTCATCAACGCCGCGAACGCTTCTTCCGTGCCCGAGATGTTTTCGGCGATGACGATGCAGGCGTCGTTGCCTGACTGGACGATGACTCCGCGCAAAAGATCCTTGAGCGGAATCTTCGTGTCGACGCGGACCCACATTTTCGAGCCCTTCATGCGCCACGCCTTTTCACTGACGAAGAATTCGTCGTTCGGCGTCAGATCGCCCGACCTGAGCTTTTCAAAGACGATTGCGACCGTCATCAGTTTGCTCATGGAGGCTGGCGCTGTCGGGGTGTCGGCGTTCTTTTCGAAAAGCACCTCTCCCGTTTCGAAATCCATGATGAGCGCGTGCTTGGCGGGCGAGGTCACCGCCTCGCCCCATGCCGGACCTGCAAGGAACGCCGCCGCAGCCGCGATGAGGGATTTCACGAGTTTCGAATTCATTTTTCCAGCCTTCGTCTCAGCATTTCCGGCGTCGCGATCATTCTTCAGCAAGCGCAAGGCGTCAGCGCCGCGTCATGAAAGCCCGCGTCGACGACGGCCGCGCGCCAGGCCTGGGCGTCCAGGTCATTTTCATAGGGCCCGATAAACAGGGTGTGAACGTCGCCGATATCGGTGGGGTCCGTCCGAATGCGGGATGGGCCGATGTCGGCGAGGTCGAGCTGCGCGTCAAGGGCCGCCTCACGCATCGGAAAGGGGCCGACTCGCACCCAGATTTGCCGCGCGGCGGCCCTCGGCGGCGCGGCCGGTCGGAATTCGGGCCGGCGCCCGGCCTCCGCCAGGGAAAGGCTCGCGCGTGACGGCGCTTTCGGCGCCGCGGCCTTGAGATCGGCGGGGCCGACAAAGCTGACGCGGACGCGGGCGAGGCCCTCGTCCTCGAAACCGAGAGCCCGCGCCGCGGCCTGGGAGAGATCGATGACGCGGTCCTCGACAAAGGGTCCCCGGTCGTTCACGCGGACTTTCAGGGACAGGCCGTTGTCGAGGTTTTCGATCCGCACGATCGACGGCAGGGGCAGGGTCTTGTGGGCTGCGGAAAGCCGGCCCCGGTCGAAGATCTCGCCGTTGGCCGTGGGCTTTCCGTCGAATCCCGGTCCATACCATGAAGCCAGGCCGACCGCCTGGTAGGTCGGGTCCTCTCGGGGCGCGTAGCGTTCGCCGTTGACGACATAGGGCGCGCCGACCTTGTAGTGCGGCCGCGGAACGGCGGGCTGTTGCGAACTTGAGCAGGCGGCCGCCACGAGACCAATCGCGAAACCGAGCGCGGGCGTGGGGCGACCGGGATGGCTTCTGCGTATCATGGATCGCTGGATGCCGAGTTTTGACCCGGCGTTCAAGCCCCAAGCTGAGGGTGTCGCTGAAAGCGGCTTGTCATCGCCGCCCGGGGCCCATAGACCACGGGTTTGCCGGAGGGGTGGCAGAGTGGTCGAATGCGGCGGTCTTGAAAACCGTTGAGCGTGCGAGCGTTCCGTGGGTTCGAATCCCACCCCCTCCGCCAGTTCACATATTGTCCATTCCGGAGACATGGGTGACAGGATGTTCCGGAGAGATGGGTTACAGATCTGCTCCGAACGGGTTGTTGATGGTCTGCAGGG
>CAZBOC010000154.1:0-7197 GCA_964493225.1 uncultured Caulobacterales bacterium
GACCTCGATGAATTCATGGCCGCCGCGCTGGCCCAGCGCGTCGCCGGGAACTAGACCCCGGTCCGGGGCGCGCTGCGATGTTGTTTGATTTTTGCAAAGAGGATTCCCGCAAGGAGCGTTGACCGCCGCAGCGGCGTCCGCCCGGGGCCGCCGGCGAAACGCGCGGCCAGCTTCGCCGCGTCTTCATCCGCCGCCGGCGAGCGCCTTCCAGATGCCGCTCGCCGCGAAGACGTCCCGCCCGTCGGCCTTGATGCGGCATGTCATGAAAGCGAGATCGCGCACGCGGCGATTGCAGCGGGCTTCGGCGACGAGCGTCTGACCAAGTTTCGCGCCCGCCAGAAAGTGCGCGTCGAGATCAATCGTGGCGACGGACGCGTCATCCGCGAGACGCCGCGCCATCCAGCCCATCGCCACGTCCGCGACTGTGAGAAGCACGCCGCCATGGCAGACGCCGCCGATATTGATGTGCTTTCGCTCGAGCGTCAGCCGCGCAAGCGCCGCCTCGTCGCCTTTCGGCGCGTAATGCAAGGGGCCGATGAGGGAGTTGAAGCCGTCGTCGACGATCGGTCGCCAGTCAAGGGTCGGATCCCAGTGCATCGGGCTTGCTGCAAGAGCCTTCGGCGCGCGATCAGGCCGCCAGAGCCTGATAGCGTTTGCGGTGATAGTCCGTATTGCCGAACAGGAGCTCCAGCATTGTTCCGTGCATGAAGTAATGGCCGACCGCCATCTCCTCGGTGATCCCCATGCCGCCATGGAGCTGTATCGCGTTCTCGCCGACGAATTTCAGCGACTTGCCGAGTTGCACCTTGGCCATGGACGCAGCGATGCGCAGATCATGACCTTCAGTGTCCGCATTCATCGCCGCCATATAGGCCATGGAAACCATCTCCTCGGCGTGGATGAACATGTCCACCATCTTGTGCTGCAGGACCTGAAACTTGCCGATCGGCTGCCCGAACTGTTCGCGCTGGCGGCAATAGTCCGTCGTTAGTTCGTTCATGCGCCGGCAAAGGCCGATCGCCTCGGCGCTGGCGGCGACGATGGCGCGATCGATTATCCGTTCAATGAGCGGAAAGGCGCCGCCCGCCGTTCCGATAAGGTTCTCCCTCGCGACCGCGGCGTTTTCGAGATGGACTTCGCCGGCCCGCAACCCGTCGATTGTCGGATAGCCCTCGATCCGCACGCCGTCCTGCCCGCGGTCAATGATAAAGAGGCTGATCCCGTCCTCGTCCGCGACGGCGCCGCTCGTCCGGGCCGAGACGATCAGCTTGTCCGCCGCCGGCGCGCCGAGGACGACGGCCTTGCGACCGGAGATCGTATAGCCGTCGCCGCTCTCCTGCGCCCTTGTCTCGACGTGGGAGAGTGAAAACCGGCTCCGGGGCTCGGCGTAACCGAACGCCATGATCAGCTCGCCCATGGAGATTTTCGGGATCAGCGCCAGCGCCTGGGCGCCGCCGGCCGCGCGCAGCAATTGCCCCGCGAGAACGACCGTCGGCAGATAGGGCTCGACCACGAGCGCCCGGCCCAGTTCCTCCATGACGATGAGAAGGTCCGCGTGGGTCCCCCCGAAGCCGTCATAGTCTTCAGGGAAGGCCGCGCCCATCACGCCCATTTCGGCGAGCCCCGACCAGATCTCGCGCGACCAGCCTTCGTTGCTGGCGATGATCTCGCGGCGCGTGTCGAAGTCGTATTTGTCGCGCAAAAAGCGCGCGAGGCTTTCGCGAAGCATTTCCTGTTCTTCGGTGAATTCAAAGTTCATGGCGCGTTCGTCCGCTTGCGTTAGAGGCCGAGCACGGCCTTGGCGATGATGTTTCGCTGGATCTCGTTCGTGCCGCCGTAAATGCTCGTCTTGCGGCCGTTAAAGTACCCCGCCGCTGCGTGGACCGCGTGGTCGGGACCTGCCGGGATCTCATTGTGGCCGAGATCACGCTGGAAGGGCAGGGCGTAACTGCCGGCCGCCTCCACGGCGAGGTGGGAGATCCGCTGCTGAAGTTCCGTGCCCCGAATTTTCAGGATAGAGCTCTCCGGGCCCGGGCCTTTGCCCGCTTCCTCGTTTGCGAGGGAGCGCAATTCGGTGAATTCAAGCGCGGTCAGATCGATCTCGATTTCCGCGACTTTGCCCATGAAGTCGGCGTCGTTGATCAGCGCCGCGCCAGGGCCGTAGAGGTCTTCATTGGCCGCAACCTCTTTCAGCCGCTGCAGTTTGCGGCGCGACTGGTGGACGCCGGCGATGCCTGAGCGCTCGTGCATGAGGAGAAATTTCGCGTAGGTCCAGCCCTTGTTCTCTTCGCCGATCAGATTTTCCGCCGGCACGCGGACGTCTTCGAAAAAGACCTCGTTCACCTCGTGATCGCCGCCGAGCGTGATAATCGGACGCACGGTGATCCCCGGCGTTTTCATGTCGATCAGGAGAAAGGATATCCCCTCCTGTTTCTTTGCATCGGGGTCTGTCCGCACGAGACAGAAGATCCAGTCCGCGAACTGGGCGAGCGTTGTCCAGGTTTTTGATCCGTTGACGATGTAATGATCGCCGTCGCGCGTCGCTTTCGTCCTGAGGCTTGCGAGATCGGAGCCCGACCCGGGCTCGGAGTAGCCCTGGCACCACCAGATGTCGCAGGAAAGCGTCGGCGGCAGAAAGCGCTCCTTCTGCTCCGCCGAACCGAACGTGTAGATGACGGGCCCCACCATCGAGGTGTTGAAAGCGAGGGAGGGAAAGGTTTCCGCCTTCGCCATTTCCTCATTGAAGATGTAGCGCTGGGTCGGCGTCCAGTCCGTGCCGCCATATTCGACCGGCCAGGCGGGCGCGGCCCAGCCTCGGGCGTGGAGCTTCTTGTGCCAGGCGAGGTATTCCTCGCGGAAATTCCCGGCTTCGCGCGCCTTTCCGCGCTTTTCCTCGGGCCAGGCCTCGTCAAGGAAGGCGATGATCTCCTGGCGGAAGGCTTCGTCTTTTTCCGAGAACGAAAGATCCATGATGCGATTCTCCTGGCCGTCGCGTTAACTCGCCCCCGTCTTATAGCGCGCGCGCAGGGGGATGTATGCGACGATTTGCAGTCGTCCGGAGAGGGCCGGTCAGGCTTTCCGGCGCGCGCCCTTGGCGGGCGGATCGACGGGCGGGCCGGCGAAGCACTGGGCGATCTCCATCCAGCGCCGCGCGACCGGACCCGCGGTCTCCAGAGCGACGTCGTCGATGTTGCGGGTCTGCGCGACAACCTGCGCGAAGGCGACTGCAGGACCGGCGACGAAGTTGTCGTCCTGGGGGGCGTTCCATTCCCACCGGGCGCCGGACGGGGCGGTCAATCTGACGTAAGGTTTCGGTTTCGGCGGCTCCTCGCCGCGATTGCGGAAGGTCCAGCTGTAGGTCGCAACGCCGAGATGCGCGATGTTCCGAACACGGTCGGTCTCCCGGCGCTCAAGGCCGAGGGCGTCGAAAACCTCCTGGCCGTGGGCCCAGGTCTCCATCTGTCGGGCGATGATCTTCGAGCGCGCAGCCATGTCGGGTCCGGCCCACGCAACGCGCGCCTCCGGATCGGCGCCTGCATACTCGTTCGCGAGAAGCGGATATCCCGCATTCCAGGCCTCGAAAAGCGCTCGCCCGCGCAGGCCGCCGCGGAATTCGTCGATCCAGGCGTATTGCGCCGGCAGGCTCGAGGCGCCGCCGCCGAAATGCTTCACGATAAAGTCGAAAAAAGCCTTGAAGGCCGCGCGGCTTTCCAGCGTCGCGGCGGCGGCTTCGTTCCAAACGTACAAGTGGCCGATCACGTCCTCGACAGTCCATGAGTTGAAAAGCGTGGGTATACGGAAGACGTCGTCGTCCGCATTGGCGAGAATTGCGGCGAGCGCCTTGCATTCGGCGCGGAAATCTTCGGCCTCCTCGATCATGGCGCGTTCCTTTCCGGTCATTCGTTCTCGCGCGGCGTTATCTCCATGAGGAGCGCATCGGCGGAAACCTGCGCGCCTTTTTCGAAGAAGATGTCCTCCACCACGCCATCGACGGCCGCAGTCAGCTCATGCTGCATTTTCATCGCCTCGAGGACTGCAAGCCGGTCGCCTCTCGCAACGCGCGCGCCCTTCGCAACGAGCAGCTCCGCCAGCGAGCCGTGCATCGGCGCGAGCACCGCCCCGGCCCCGGTCGCGTCGGCGGCGGCGGTTCTGACGCCGTTGAGATTGGTCAGCGTGACGTCCCGACCGTCGAGGCCGAGATGGATCGTCTGCCGCGACGGATCACCCTGCGCGATGGCGAAAAGAACGCGGCGGCGCGTTCCATTCACGCTCAGCACCGTTTCGCAGCTTTGGATCGAGAGAACCTCGACGCGAACCACGCCGTCGTCGGCTGAGGCGGCGTAGCGCGCCGGCCCTTCGGGCGTGAGCGCGAGATTGATCTCGCTGCGCCCGTCTGTGAACCGATAGGGCGCGGTGATCGGGGTCGCGCTCGACCAGTTGTGGAGCGCGGGCGGGATCCCGCGCGCTTTCGCCGCTGCGCGCGAGCGCGCGTCCGTGAAAAGCAGCACAGCCGCGACCGCCGCCGCGACCTCGTCAAGCGAGGGACGCTGAAGATCGGCGCGTGAGAAATTTTCGGCGATGAACGCCGTTGTCGCCGCGCCGTCGATGAACGCCTTGCGGCCCAGGGCGTCGATTAGGAAACCCCGGTTGCTTGCGACGCCGAAAAGCGCAGTCGCCTCCAGCGCAGCGGCGAGCCGGGCGCGCGCCTCCTCGCGGGTCGGGCCGTGGGCGACGATCTTCGCCAGCATGGGATCGTAAAACGGCGAGACCTCGCCGCCGGTCTCGACGCCGGCGTCGACGCGCACGCCCTCGCCCGCGGGCGGCCGCCACAGGTCGATGCGGCCGGTCGACGGCAGAAAATCAAGTGAGGGATCCTCAGCGTAGAGTCGCGCTTCGATGGCGCAGCCTTCGAGGCGAACGCGGTCCTGGGAAAGGCCGAGCGAATCGCCGCGCGCGGCCCTGAGCTGCATCGCGACGAGGTCAAGACCAGTGACCATCTCCGTGACCGGATGCTCGACCTGCAAGCGCGTGTTCATTTCCAGGAAGTAGAACGCGCCCGCTTCGTCGAGGAGAAATTCGACGGTCCCGGCGCCGATGTAACCGATTTCGCGTGCGGCCGTTACGGCGGCCGCGCCCATTGCCTCCCGAAGCGCTGGCGTGACGGCGGGCGAGGGCGCCTCTTCGAGCACTTTCTGGTGGCGGCGCTGGACCGAGCAATCGCGTTCTGCGAGGTGGATAGCCTGGCCGTCCCGGTCGGCGAAAACCTGGATCTCGACATGGCGGGGTCTGACGATGGCGCGTTCAAGTATCAGATCGCCGGAACCGAACGCGCTTTGCGCTTCGCCGCGCGCCGCCGAGAGGGCGGCGGGAAGGGCGTCCGCCGTCTCGACGAGGCGCATGCCGCGACCGCCTCCGCCCGCCGCGGCCTTGACCATTAAGGGAAAGCCGATCGCGTTCGCCTCGGACAGGAGGCGGTCGTCCGATTGATCCTCGCCCTGATAACCGGGAACGCACGGCACCCCCGCCTCGATCATGCGGCGCTTGGCCTTGGCCTTGTCGCCCATGAGGTCGATCGCATGCGCGGGCGGACCGACGAAGACAATGCCGGCTTCGGCGCAGGCCGCTGCGAAAGCGGGGTTCTCGGACAGGAACCCGTAGCCTGGATGAACGGCTTCGGCGCCCGTCGCCTTTGCGGCGGCGATAATGTTGTCGATGGCGAGATAGGATTGCGGGGGCGGCGGCGGACCGATCAGCCGCGCCTCGTCGGCGAAGGCGACATGCGGCGCGCAGCTGTCGGCCTCGGAGTGAACCGCGACCGTTCTAAGGCCCATCGCCTTCGCGCTGCGCATGACGCGCAGGGCGATTTCCCCGCGATTGGCGATCAGCAGCGTCTGGAAGGGGGCGGCGGTCATCGCCTCACGCTCCTTCCTCCGCCCAGCGGGGTTTGCGCTTTTCGGCGAAAGCGGCGATCCCCTCGCGCCCCTCGTCGCTGAGCATGCAGCGCGCGAAGCGCTCGGCGGCGAAGCTGCGCATTTCCGCCGGGGCGAGGCCCGGCGCGGCGAGGACGATTTCCTTGGTCAGCGCGTTGGCCCCGGGCGCGCAGCGCGCAACATCCCCCCTGACCGCCTTCTCGATGGCATCGAGGCCTGAGCCGTCCTCTGCGACGTAATCGGCGAGCCCGAGCGCGGGCGCGTCGGCGCCGGTGAAGCGCGCCCCCGGCAGCAAGAGCCGGGGCGCGGCGGGGTGCCCGCGGCGCGGGCCGATGTAAGCCGCGAGGGGGGCCGGCGCCGGGCCGAGCTGCGTTTCGGTCAGTGAGAACCTGGCGTCCCGCGTTACGGCGACGACGTCGGCGCAGCAGGCGAGACCGAGTCCGCCCGCGACGGCCGCGCCTTCGACGAGGGCGATGACGACCTGGGGCGCCGTATTGACCCGTTCGAACATTTTTCCGCCCTTGGCGTTCGCCGCCGCAACGTCCGCATGCGAGACCGCGCCGCCGTGAAATCCGGCCTTGAAGGCTTTCAGGTCGCCGCCGGCGCAAAAGACGCCGCCCTCGCCGCGCAGGGTGACCCCGCGAACGGCGCGGTCCTCGCGCACGGCCGTGAATGCCGCAATCAACTCCGCCGCCATCGCGTCGGTCAGCGCATTGCGATTATCGGGAGTCGCGAGCGCGATCGTCAGCCATCCGCCCTCCAGCGTGAGCCGGATCGACGTTGTTTCGGGAAGGTCTGTCATCGGACCGTTTCCTCCATCATGGCCTTGCGACGCCGAAACTGTTCGGATTGAGACGGCGCGCGCGCGCTTCCAAGACCGTGCCCAGGAGAAAGCCCAGCGTCTCGCGGGTCGCACGCGGATCAATCATGCCGTCGTCGCAAAGATGACCCGAAGTGTAGAATGCGCCGGCCTGGTCGTTGAAGAGGGCGGTCAGCATTTTCTCCTGCATCTCCAGTTGCGCGCGATCGGGCTCGGCCCCGGCCTTTTCGGCGGCGGCCTCGGCGACAATGGTCATGACCTGCGCCGCCTGTTCGCCGCCCATCACACCCGTCGAGGCGTTCGGCCAGGTCACGACGAAATTCGGGTCGTAGCCGCGCCCGCACATGCCGTAATTGCCTGCACCGTAGCTCGCGCCGATCATGAAGGTGATCCGCGGCACGCTGACATTCGTCACGGCCTGGATCATCTTCGATCCGTGCTTGATCA
>CAZBOC010000155.1:0-7186 GCA_964493225.1 uncultured Caulobacterales bacterium
TGCTTGTCATGGCCGAGCTGCTGAACAACGCCGCCCTGCCCCCGCGCCAGAAACGCTACGCCGACGTAATCGTCAAATCCGGGCACAGCCTGTTGTCGATCATCAACGACATTCTCGACTTCTCCAAGATCGAGGCGGGCCGGCTGGCGCTCGAGGAAATCCCGATGCGGCCCGTCGAGATCATCAACGACGTGGTCGGTCTTTTCTGGGAGCGCGCGACCTCTGCGCGGATCGATCTCGCCGCCTATGTCGCGCCCGACGTCCCGGCCGCGATCAAGGGCGACCCGGTCCGCCTCAATCAGGTCCTGTCGAATCTCGTCAACAACGCGCTGAAATTCACCGAGGCCGGCAGCGTCATCGTCTCCGCACGGATGACGCGGGGGGCTGAGGGGGTGGCGACGATCGAGTTTTCCGTCACGGACACCGGCGTCGGCATCGCCAGCGACAAACAAAAGGCGATCTTCGAAGCGTTCAGCCAGGCCGACCAGACGACGACGCGCAAATTCGGCGGGACCGGCCTCGGCCTCGCCATCTGCCGCAAGATCGTCGAGGCGATGGAGGGGCGGATCGACGTCGCGAGCATCGAAGGCAAAGGATCGCGTTTCTACTTCAACCTCCCCGTCGAGGTCTGCGAGGCGCCGGCGCCCGCGCCGACGGCGACGCGCGAAATGCGCGCGATCATCGCGATCGGCGGCGCGGCGACGTCGAACAGCCTTTCGCGCTATTTGCACGAAGCCGGCGTCAGCGCCCAGATCGTCGGCCATGACAGCGCCGTTCTTTCGCATATGGCTTACGCCGACATGATCTTCGCATCGCCGGAGTTCCTTGACGCTTTCAACGCCTCGGTCGACGGCGGCCCGGACCAGTGGGTGCCGGCCCGGATCTGCGTCAGCGAGTTGGGCGACCACGCGCCGGACCGCCTCCTCGAGGCCGGGATCGCCGAGGACCTGCTCATCAAGCCGCTCTCGCGCGTCGACGTCATGGAGCAGATCGCGCGGGTCCTCAACGGCGCGATGCGCGGGCGCGAGGCGGTCCGCGGGGCGCGCCCGGCGCAGACCGATCTGCCGGATTTTTCCGGCTTCAACGTGCTCGCGGCCGACGACAGCGCGGTCAACCGGGAGGTCGTCGCCTCGGCCCTCGCCCGATTCAATCTGCGCCCCGTCGTCGTGCCGGACGGCCGCGCGGCGCTCGACGCCGTGCGCGAAGGCGCATTCGACCTCGTCCTCATGGACTGCTCGATGCCGGTCATGGACGGCTTTGAAGCGACCCGGGCCATCCGCGCGATCGAGGAGAAACGCCCAGGACCGCGTCTGCCCATCGTCGGCCTCAGCGCCCATGTCGCCGGTTCCGACGAAGCGTGGCGGGAGGCGGGCATGGACGACTACGTCACGAAACCCTTCACCATCGGGGCGCTCGCCTCGGCCCTGTCGCGTCATCTCAAAGGGCGCGCGAGCCCCGTCGGACCCGGTAGCGCGACCACGGGCGAAGGGGCGCGGAGCGAGGACGCGCCGCGGACGCCGCCGCGCGCCGCCGCGCGCGCGCCCGAAGCGGACGACCCCCCCGCCTTCGACGCCGGCGTTCTCGCCGACCTCAACGATCTCGACCCCGCCGGCGACGGCGGGCTCGTGCTGCGCAGCCTCGCGCTTTTTGAAGAGCATGCGAGGCCAGCCGTTCTGCGCCTCGCCGAGGCCATCCGCGCCGGCGAGGCCAAAGAAATCAAAAGCGCCGCCCATGCGCTGAAATCCATGAGTTACAATGTCGGGGCCATGAGCCTTGCGCAAGCCTGCGCCGCGATCGAGGCCGCGCCCGGGGACCGGGGCGCGCATCCGGGCCTCATGAAGACGCTGAAACGCCGGCTCGTCGCCGCCTTCGAGAGCCTGCCCCAGGCGCGCGCCGGCTACGACGCAAAAGCGGCCTGACGCCAGCATTTCCTTTGAAAATCGCAGCCGGACGCGCCGATGGCCCCGCGAGAGAAGGCCGGATCCCGGCTACCCCCTCGGCTCAATGGATCCGGATCGACACGCGCGCGCAGCCGATGATGGCGTTTTGCGTATCGACCGGGATGACTTCCGGCGCCTTGTCGCCGTTATAGGTCTCCAGCCGGTCCGGCTCCTTTCGAAGGCGACGGATCACCGGGAAATCGTCCGCCATTGCAAGGCAGAACGCGCCGTCATTCGGGCTCCGGTCGGCGTAGTCGATGACCACCAGCGCGCCCTGGGGAAAGACGAGGCGCATGGCGTCGTCGAGGACGAAAAGCGCGAAGATCCGGCTGGAGCGCGTCGTCACCGGAATGTAATCCTCCGCAAAGGAGTGGGGATCCTCTTCCGGGTTGTCCAGAAAGCGCGCAGCATTCTGGAATGTGATCACAGGGGCATGGTGCAACGGGCGGCGCAGATAGGCCGCAGCCGGGTGCTTGTCCGCTTCGACCGCCGAACGCGCGCCCGCCGCCAGCCAGTCAAGGGAGACGTCGAGCGTGTCGGCGAGCCGCGCCAGCACGAGACGGCGCGGGTCGTGAACCCCGCTTTCCCAGTTCGCGACAGCCGGCTGCGTGACGCCGAGCCGACCCGCGAGATCCGCCTGATTGAGATTGCGCGCCTTGCGCGCCAGCCGGATCCGCTCGCCGATGGAATCCGGCGCGGCGTCGGCGGGCGAGGCCCGGTCGGGTCTGGCGCTGTCCTTGGAGTCGTTATCGGGTTTGTCGCTCATCTGGATATAAGGTTAGCTTATCACACATCTCCGGCTCGTAGCAATTCCTTGTGCAATGCAGCAATAATACGTTCTATTCCGCCCGGCTTGCTTCTGCGAGGGAGTACAAAGTTGCTCGCAACCGCTTGATAAAAATCAGATCGACTTATAACCTTCCATCGTCCGCAACCATTAAAACAGGTAACGAGGGTCTGAAATGTCTGATTTTTGCACTGAAGACGGCGCGAATTATCTGGCCAACCGCATCCGTGAGTTTTGGCGAAAGCGCGGTTTCGATGTCGATTTTCAAACCCAGAAGGAAGGCTTCGTCGCCACCATGCGCTCCGCGCGAACGGACCTGCGCAGCGACATGGTCAACGGCATGCCGAGACGGGCGATACAGACCGAAGCCCATTGAGCCCGAAAGCTGCGCCGGGCGTAAGCGCGAGGCGGAAAACGCAGCGAAAGCCTAGGACGCGAGGGCCTCGCCGGCGAGCCCGGGAAGGTCGCGGTAATCGTTGAAAGCGGCGGCGATTTCATTGCGCCTGGCTACCGGACCGTATCCGTTTTCATGCAAAAGACACGCGAGCCCGCCGGCGCGCGCCGCGGCGATGTCCGTGTCGCTGTCGCCGATGAAAACGCCCCGTTCCACGCCAAGGACTTCCATGCAGAGCCGGAGCGGCGCCGGGTCGGGCTTCGACGCGATCGTCGTATCGGCGCCGACGACTGCTTTGAAGTATCGCGACAGATTGAGCGCTTCGAGCAATTGCCGCGCCGGGGCCTCGCGCTTGTTCGTGCAGATCGCAAAGGCGGCCCCCGCCTGCGCAAGCCTGTCCATCGCCTCGACGGCGCCTGGAAACGGCCGCGAAAGACCGGCGATATTGGCGGTGTAAAAGGCGAGAAAGGTTTCGACATGCCCCTCCATCTCGCGCGGGTCCACATCGTCGGCCGAGGCTGCGCCGAGCCCCCTCGCAATGAGCGCGCGCGCGCCTGAGCCGACGAGATGGCGCACCTCGTCCAGGGGCAGCGGCGGTCGAGCGAGCCCTTCGAGCACATGATTCATCGCCGCGGCGAGATCGCCGGCCGTGTCGACCAGCGTGCCGTCCAGATCGAAAATCACGGCCGCGCCATCGATCGTGGCGCGTTTTAGCGAATTGTCCATCAAGACCCCATTTACACAAGCGAGGGGTTCGCGCCACAAACCGGCGAAGCTGACCACGAACCCGCACGCGCATACTGCGCCGGTTTTGAAGGGGAAGGGAATGGGCGAGACCGCGATCGCCGCCGTCATTCTGGCCGCCGGGCATGGCACGCGCATGAAGTCCGCGACGCCGAAAGTGCTGCACGAGATCGCCGGACTGTCGATGCTGGGCCATGTCCTGCACGCCGCCGGGGCCTTGTCCCCGCAGCGGCGCGTCGTCGTGATCGGAGAGCACGGGCCGGAAGTGGGCGACGCCGCGAAGACCCTCGCCGGCGACGTCGCCGTCGCGGTGCAGGCGCCGCCGCGCGGCACGGGCGATGCGGTCATCCAGGCGCTTCCCGCCCTTGAAGGCTTCGACGGCGTCGTCCTCGTTCTTTACGCCGACACGCCGCTCGTCGCGCCGGAAACACTGCGGGCGCTCGTCGCCAATATCGAGGATGGCGCGGGCGCGGCGGTGCTTGGTTTCCGCCCTGACGATCCGGGCGCCTATGGCCGGTTGAAGGAGAACGCCGATGGCGGGCTTGAAGCGATCGTCGAAGCGAAAGATGCAAGCCCCGAGGAACTGGAGATCGGTCTGTGCAATTCGGGCGTCATGGCGATCGAAAGCGCGTTCCTGCGCCGCGCCCTGCCGAAGATAGACAATAACAATGCGAAGCGCGAATACTATCTGACCGATCTCGTCGCCCTCGCCCGCGCCGAAGGCCTTTCCTGCGCCGCGCTCGAAGCCGACGCCGACGAAGTCGTCGGCGTCAATTCCCGCGCCGAACTTGCGGTGGCCGAAGGCCTCTACCAGGCGCGCCGGCGCGCTGCAGCCATGCGCGAAGGCGTCACGCTCATCGATCCGCAGACGGTCTATTTCAGCCACGACACCCGGCTTGAGAACGACGTCGTCGTCGAGCCGGGGGTCTTTTTCGGCCCCGGCGTCAGCGTGGAATCGGGCGCGCGGATCAAGGCCTATTCCCACATTGAAGGCGCCGTCGTCGGCGAGAAAGCGGCGGCCGGCCCCTTCGCGCGGCTGCGCCCGGGCGCGAGGCTCGCCGCCGGCGCGAAGGTCGGCAATTTCGTGGAGATCAAGAAGGCGATCATCGGCGACGACGCGAAAGTCAGCCATCTGACTTACATTGGCGACGCGGAAATCGGTGCGCGCGCGAATATCGGGGCCGGGACCATCACCTGCAACTATGACGGCTTCAACAAACACGAGACGCGGATCGGGGCCGACGCCTTCATTGGCTCGAACTCGGCGCTCGTCGCGCCCGTGACCATCGCCGCGGGCGCCTATGTCGGGTCCGGCTCGGTGATCACGCAAGACGTCGCAGCCGGCGACCTCGCCGTCGCACGTGGGCGCCAGGCGGTGATCGAGGGCTGGGCGGCGCGCTTTCGAAAAGCGCATGGCGGCTAACTGCGGAGAAATCTATTATATGAGCACGGACGAATTCAAGAGGGCCGCCGCCGCCGAAGCCGCGGCGCTGATCGAGCCCGACATGACCGTCGGCCTCGGCACCGGCTCAACGGCCGCGCATTTCATCGATCTCCTCGGGGCGCGCGGACGCGACGGCCTCGTCGTCTCGGCGATCCCGACCTCGGAGGAGACCCGCGCGCGCGCCCTCGCGGCCGGGCTCGATGTGATCGAGCCCGATGAAACGACGGTGATCGACGTCGCCGTCGACGGGGCGGACGAAATCGACCCCGCCTTCAACCTCATAAAAGGCGCCGGCGGGGCGCTCCTGCGGGAGAAGATCATCGCCGAGGCCGCCCGCCAGTTTATCGTGATCGCCGACGAGACCAAGCGCGTGAGCCAGCTCGGCGCGCGCCTCATCCCCGTCGAAATCGACCGTTTCGCCTGGGCGCTGACCGTGCGGCGCCTGCGCGAAACGCTCGCCGGGGCGGGCTTCGCCAATGCGGATATCGCGCTCCGGGGCGACGCGCGCAGCGGGTATTTCGCCACCGACGGCGAAAATTTTATCGTCGACTGCGCGCTTTCGCGGATCGCGGATCCGGCCGGCCTCGACGCGGCGCTGCGCGCCCTCCCCGGGGTCATCGAAACGGGGCTCTTCACGGGGCTTGTCGATCTCGCCATCCTCGCCGGCCCGCAGGGCGTCGAGACGATTTCACGCCCGGATCTGTGACGCCCGCGCCCATGGCGCAATCGCTCGCCAGCGGTTAGCTTGTCCGGAACAAGGGATGGCGCGATGGCCGCGACGAAATTCGACGAACTCAAGGACGCGATCTACGCCTACGGCGCGGCGGCGTTCCAGAATCTCCTGCGCTGCCGCGCATTCGGCGACGCGGTCGTGGCCGGTTTTCCGGATTACATCGGCTGCGAGGCGTCTTGCGTCTCCGCCGTGCCGATCCGCGGGCGCTTCGATCCGCGCAGGGACTATGGCGACGAGGCCTTCAGCTTCCATGCGCGCGAGGTGATCATCCTGGAGCCCGTCCGGTTCGGCCTTTGCCTGATCGTCGGCAATGCGGAGGACGCCGGCGCGCTCTGGCTCCGCACGGTCATTTCCACGGAAATCACGGGCGACACCTTCGATGTCTTCGTCGCCGCGCAACCCCTAATCCGCATACCCATCGACTTCGAGGGAAAGTTATCGCCGGTGTTCGATGCGATCCACAAGGAATTTCTTGAGACATTCACCCTCGAAGTGATGGAGTTCAACGACGCCCGTTTCCAGACCGGCATTGGCTTTTTACCCGTAGACTGAGGATTGACGCTTCCCATGACCGAATTTGACTACGACCTTTTCACCATCGGCGCGGGCTCGGGCGGCGTGCGCGCCTCTCGTCTCGCCTCCCTCTACGGCGCGCGCGTTGCAATCGCGGAGGAGCATCGCGTCGGCGGGACCTGCGTCATCCGCGGCTGCGTGCCGAAAAAGCTGATGGTCTACGCCTCGGAATTCGCCCACATGTTCCATGACGCGCGCGGCTATGGCTGGTCGGCCGAGGCGCCGTCCTTCGACTGGGCCAAGCTGATCGAGAACAAGGATGACGAGATCGATCGTCTGAACGGCATTTATATCCGCAACCTGAAAAACGCCGGCGTCGATATATTCGAGACTCGCGCCGTCCTGAAAGACCGTCACACGGTGCATCTGACGGGCGAAAATCGGGACGTCACGGCGAAGAAGATCCTGATCGCAACGGGCGGCGCGCCCTTCGTCGACGAGACGATCAAGGGCCATGAAATGGGGATCACCTCCAATGAGGCCTTCCACCTCGAAGAAATGCCGCGCCACGTCGTGGTCGCCGGCGGCGGCTATATCGCGGTCGAATTCGCCTGCATCTTCAAGGGCCTCG
>CAZBOC010000156.1:0-7174 GCA_964493225.1 uncultured Caulobacterales bacterium
AGGGGCCCGTTTGGAAAGGGGGCGGCGCGCATGGTCTCCTGAAAATCGACGCCGACGGCCGCATCGTTTCGGCGAACGCGCCCGCCGCCGCGCTGTTCGGGCGGCGCGGCGTCAGGGGGGCGAGCCTGTTCGAGCTTTGCGAGGCGGCCGACCGCGCCGCGCTGCACGCCGCGCTCGACGCCCGCACCGGCGAGGCGATCATTGTCGGCGCGTCCGGCGACGGCGCGGGGCTCGCGCCGCGGCGGCTCGAACTGCGCGCCGAGGCCGACGGACCGGGCGCCGTCGTGCTCGTCATCGACCGCACCGAGGCCGAGGCGGAGCGGGACCGCCTCACGGAGGAAGCGCGCGCCGGCGCGGCGCTCCTCGCCGATCTCAGCCACGAGATGCGAACCCCCCTGAACGCCGTGATCG
This sequence comes from uncultured Caulobacterales bacterium, assembly GCA_964493225.1. Classification (GTDB taxonomy): domain Bacteria; phylum Pseudomonadota; class Alphaproteobacteria; order Caulobacterales; family Parvularculaceae; genus JAJFFW01. The sequence continues at coordinate 412 of CAZBOC010000156.1, forward strand.
GTTTCGCCGAGGCCATGGAAAAGGAGACCTTCGGCCCGGTCGGGCACCGCAAATATCTGGAATACGCCGGCCATATCCGCAACTCCGGCGCCCACCTGATGGACCTGACCGCGACGATCCTCGATCTCGCCCGGCATGAGGCCGGCCGCGTCAAGCTGCGCCGGGTGATGGTCGATCTCGGCGCCGAGGCCGAGGCGTGCGCCGCCATGGTGCGCGGCGCGGCGCAGGAGGCCGGGCTCGCCCTCGACGTCCGCGTCGAAGAGGATTTGCCCGCAAGCTGGCTCGATCCGCGGGCGGTCAAGCAGATCCTCATCAACCTTCTGGCGAACGCCGTGAAGTTCACCAGCGACGGCGGCGTCTCGCTCAGCGTCGCCCGCGACGGCGAGACGCTCGTCGCGACCGTGCGCGACACGGGCGTCGGCATGAGCGAGGCGGAACTCGCCCGGCTCGGCGCGCGGTTCACGGCCGCCCATGGCGACGGCGTCCGGGGCGCGAAGGGCGCAGGGCTCGGCCTGGCGCTCGCTTTCGCGCTCGCCGAGGCCCATGGCGGGAGGATGGCGCTGAAGAGCGCCCCCGGGGAAGGCGTCGAGGCGCGGGTCTGTTTGCCGATCGTGAAGGCTCCGGCGCGCCCCAGCCGGTCCGGCGATCGGCATGCGGATGAAGTCGTCGTGCACTCGCAGCTCGACCGCATCGACGCCTATCGCCGGGAGATCGCCGCCCGGCGCGACGCCGCCTGAAAGCCCTCCCCCGCGCGGCGGGGCCGTCGGGTCTGGCCGTTCTCATAGATAGGCCGGCTCAGGGCTCGACGATGTTGAACCAGAAATCCGGCGTCTCCAGGCTGTTGATCATCGCCGACAACGCCCCGCGGTCGCCATCGATCCGCATGCGGCCGGAAACCATCAGAACGCCGGCGCGGGCTTGCTTTGCGACCAGAAGGTCGAAATCGGCTCGCGTCATGGTGATCGTGGCGTGCGGATTTTCGCTCGCGCCCTTGCGCGGGACGATCACGGCTTCGCTCACAAGGAGCGACACCGTCTCGCCCGTGTCGGAGAAATCGAACTGCAAGGCATAGGGCTCGCGGTGCATATTCGCCGGATCGCAGCGGGCGGCGAGCGCGTCGAAGAGATCGAGGCTCGGAACAGCGCGCAGGAAATCCGGATTGGCCGCGCTCGCCGGGCGCGCTTTCGGAAGGCCGCGGCGAAGCTCGGCCGCCGCTGTCAGGTAATAGCTCCGCGAGGCGCCGCTCTCGGCCTGGAAGCCGAGCTGCTCATAGGAGGCGGCGAGCCAGTCGCGCGCGTCGCGGTTCTTCGCGTCGGCGAAGACGATGTGGTTGAACAACTCCGCAGACCAGCGATAGTCGCCCGCGGCGAACGCTGCGCGCCCCTTTTCAAGGACGGCCTCCGCGCCGCCCATGGCCTCCACGTAGCGCCCCGCCGCCTCGACCCGCGGCAGCGCCTGATAGCGCGCCGCCACGCCGCTCCACCAGCCGAAATAATGCTGATAGACGGCCTTCGCATTGTGATTGAGCGTGCCGTAATATCCCCGCGTGTGGAAAGCCCGCGATTGCAGCGCCGGCTCGGCGATCGCCTCGGCGGCCTCGGTCTGCGAGGCCCCGCTATTGGCGAGGCGCAGCGTCTGGTCGTGGACGTAGCGATAAATATCGCGCTGGCCGCCGAGGAACCGGCGAACGTTCTCCTCGCCCCAGGTCGGCCAGTGGTGGCTGGCGAAGACCACGTCGGAGCGCGCGCCGTATTCAGAAAGCACGTGATCGATCGCGCGGCTCCAGGCGAGCGCGTCGCGCACCTTGGCGCCGCGGGGCGTGAGGACGTTGTGGAAGGTCGCCGTCGCGACTTCCGCCGTACACAGAGCGCGTTTTTCGGGAAGGTGGAACATGAACTCGGCCGGCGCCTCCGTTCCGGCCGCGTCGATGAATTCAAAGACGACGCCGTCGACGACGCGCCGCGTCCCGCGTCCCGCGATCTCCTCGGTCGGCGGAACGAGGCTGATCGTCCCGTTCGGCAGGCCGGGGCCCAGACCGGATCCGACATGGCCGGCGGGCGAGCGCGGGATCGTATTGCCGAACATCAGCGTCGCGCGCCGGCCCATATGGGTTCCGGCGAGAAGGTTTTCGGCCACGGCGTGTTCGGAAAAGCCTGCCGGAGCGAGAACGGGGATATCGCGCTCCTCGATCTCCTTTTCGGAGACGACGCCCCGGGCGCCGCCGAAATGATCGGTGTGCGAATGGGTGTAGAGGACGCCGGACCCGGGCCGCCGGCCGAGGGCTGCGTCCACCCGCCCGAGCGCCGCCGCCGCCGTCTCGACCGTGGTGAGCGGGTCGACGACGATCCATCCGGTCTCGCCTTCGATGACGGTCATCACGGCGAGGTCGTAGCCTCGCACCTGCCAGACGCCGTCCGTGACCTCGAAGAGACCGTGCCTCGCGGCGAGGCGCGACTGGCGCCACAGGGAGGGATTGACCGTGTCCGGCGCTTCTTCGGCGAGAAAATCGAATTGCGGGATCGCCCAGACGACCTCGCCTTCGGCGTTCAGGATCGCCTCGCGTTCGATCGCCGCGACGAACCCGCGCGCGACGTCGGCCGCGTCGGAGGGCTCGTCAAGGGCCAGCCGGTCCGCGACCGCCGCGTTCGCCGCGCGCGTCGCTTCGCTCGCGGTTCCGGGCTCGGGGGGCGCCGCCGGCGGGGCGGCGGCGCATTCCTCACCCCCGGCGGCGGACGAGACGGCGTCCGCGGCCTCATCCCGCGCGCAGCCCCCCGCGAGCAGCAACAGGAGGCAGCCGGTGCGGATCGCGCTTGTTGATATCTTCATTTTCTTCCCCTTACAGACGACCTATCAATCGCCGTCAGGGGTTTTTGCGCGCGAATCAGGCGCCTGTCCATAGCGCCGGGCGCCTCTGCGCCTGAACGCGGGCCGGTCGCCGGATCAGATGAAACCGGGGGGCGGCGCGGAGAAATTGGCGAGGTTCGGAAGCGCCTCGTTCACTTCCGTCTCGTCGAGGCCGAACCAGCGGCCCATGGGCGCGGCGAACTGTTCGACCGATGTCGTCGGGATGAGACGTCCGCCGCCGGCGTCCTGGGCGTGGCCGAAAGCTGGCCTCGGCACGTCGCCATAGATCCGCCGGCCGTTGACGGCGCCGCCGACGACGAAATGGTGACCGCCCCAGCCATGGTCCGTCCCGTCGCCGTTGATGAACAGCGTGCGGCCGAAATCCGAAGCGGTGAAGAGGGTCACGTCGTTCTGAAGCCCCATCTCCTGCATGGCCGCGTAAAAGGCCGTGACGGCCCCGTCGATCTCGGCCTGCAGGCCGGGAAGGTCCGCCACCTGGTTCGAATGCGTGTCGAAGCCGCCGATCGCGGCGATGAAAACCTGTCGGTTGGCGAGAAGAACGTTCCGCGCCGAGATTGTCCGGGCGACAGCTGAAAGCTGCTGGCCGAGGAAGCTCTGCGGAAAGGGCGTTGCGAGCGCCGGCGCGTTCTCGACCGCCATGTTATAGGCTTCGTTGGTCACCACGCTGTCGAAGGCGGCGGCGGCGATGTCGCGCTCGATGAGGTGGCTTCCGGCGTATGAGGCCGCGGTGAATTGCGTCCTGATCGCCTGGTACAGTTGCTCGCCGCCCGGCTCGCCGCGGCCGTCCTCGAAGAAGGCGAGGGCGTCGATCTGCGTCGCGCCTTCGATCGAGACCTGATAGGGCAGCGTCTCGTCGCCCGTCAGAAAGAGCGCGTTTCCGAGCGTCGTGATCGCGGCGAACTGATCCGCGCTCGCGCCGCCGCCGATCAGCGTCGGGTCGGCGAATTTGCCGCCCCAGCCCGTCGCCGCGCCTTCGGGCTGGCTCGACATCCAGGTCGACTGCTGGTCGTTATGGGAGAACAGCCGGGGCGGCAGCGGAACGGCCTCGGCCGCGAACTGCGCGGCCGTGACCGGAACGATCAGTGGACCGACATTGCCGACGATCGCTGCGCTCCCGGACTCGAAGAGGCCGTGGATCCCCGCGAAGTCCTCGGGCAGGGCGAAGGCGCGGCCGCCGAAGTCAGCGGCGTTCTCCGGCGAGAGCGGCAGGAGCCGTCCCCGGGACCGGCTCCCCGCCCCGCCCTGAGCCGCGTATCGCCCGATCAGCGAGGCGCGAATCGCCGCATACTGATCATAAGAGGGCTGGTCGAACGGGATCACGGTGTCGTGACAGTCGAGCCCGCCGAGAAGAAAAATGCAGACGAGCGCCTTGTAGCCGGTCGTATCCGCCGCGCGGGCCTGAATGCCCGAAAGCGCGCCGCCGAGCCCGCAAAGGCTCGCCGCGCTCAGCGCCGCCGCGCCCGCTCCGTGGAGAAACTGGCGCCGGTTCGCGTGGTTCTGGTTCCCTGGCATTCGCGTTCCCCCTAGCGCTGGACGATGAAATCGGGCGACGTCGTCAGAAGGAGAACAGCCATCTGGACCCGCAGCCGTCCGCCGTCGAAATCGGGATCGCCGATGTCGAGCGGGATCTGCGAGACGACGTCGATGATCGCCGCGCGGGTCTCCGGCGACAAGGCGCCGTAGGTCAACAGCCGGTCGAGCCGGTCAAGGAGCGCGTCGGGGTCGTCAGCGAGGGCGATTTCGGCTGAGTAATCGGGGATGAGGCTCGTGCGCGCGTCCTCCGCGTCGACGAATTCATTGTCGACCGCGCCCTCCTGGAAGGAGAATATGAAGCTCGTCATGAAATTGGCGTAGCCCGCCGTCGAGTTGGCGTTGACGATCTGCAGCTCCGGCATGGTCAGCCCCGCTGCGCCGGTCAGCGCGCCCGGCGCGACATATCCCGGCCGATAGAAGTTGAAGACCGAGGGCGAGCGGTAGGGGTGCTGAGCGAGTTCGTCCGGAGACGATGTGTCCCACAACGGAATATTGAATTCCGGCGTCGCGCTCGACGCATTGAAGGCCCGGGCCCAGGTCGCCCAGCGGACGATCGGCTCACGAACCTTTCCGAATGCGTCGTCGGTCAGGCTGGCCGGGTCCAGCGCCTCCTCATCGAAAAGGATCGCGGCCACCGTCGCCGCCAGATCGCCGCGCGCGCCGGCGCCCACGGCCGCGCCGTCGGGCAGGGTGAAGGCGCCGGCCTCGAAGGCGGCCGCCACGCGGGCGACATAGCCGGGCGAGGGCGCGCTCGCGACGAGCCGCTGGATCAGCTGGCGGGCGATGAAGGGAGCGACGTTCGGGTGGCTGAACAGCGTGTCGAGCGCCGCATCGATCGACGCCTCGGGCCCCGTGTTCGCCGGTATCGTTGTTCCGAGGAACGATTTTTCGAGCTCGGAGTGAAATTCGGGAAACGTCGCCAGCGGCTCGGCGAGGACGCCGGCGCCGGTGTCGGCGAAGTCGAAAAAGAATTCGTTCGCATCAAGGCTGAGGCCGGTGAAGACGCGCGCGAGGCCCGTGATGTCCTCGTTCGTATAGGTCTCGATGGGCGCGCCGTCGACGTCGGTCCGGACCGCGCCGTCGGGCTCGAGCCGCACGAGGCCGATCGTGAAGAGCTGCATGATCTCGCGGGCGTAGTTTTCGTCCGGCAAGCGGCCCGTGACCGGATCCCCCTTCTGGTTCTGCAGATAGGTCAGATAGACCGCCATCGCCGGTGAATAGGTGACGTCTTCAAGGAGGTCGCGGAAATTGCCGAAGGCGTTCGCGATCAGGAGGTCCTGGAAATAGGCGACCGCTTCGGGGAACTCGGCGAGCGTCGAATCCTGGTCGGAGACGACGAAGATCTGCGACAGGGCGAAGGCGACGCGCTGGCGAAGCTGGTCGTCCGCTGCGACCGCGTTGCGCCAGAAGGCGATGCCGGCGGCGTTGCGCTGGCGGAAATCGATATCGTCCCCGGCCGCGCGCGCTGGCGCGAGATCGGCGCTGACGCTCGGCGAGATCAGCGTCGCCGGCTTGGATAATTCGTTAACGAACCATTGCGAGGCCTCGGCGCCCGTCAGCGCGACGAGATCGTCCTCGGTCGGACCGAAGGTCGCGCGGGTCAGGAACCGGGCCGTCGCCTGCTCCGTCTCGAAGACGGACGATGTCGTCGGCGTCGGCGTCGGCGCCGGCGTCGGGGCCGGGGCCGGCGTCGGACTGGGCGCCGGACTGGGCGCTGGCGCTGGCGCAGGCGCGCCGCCGCCCGAATCCGAACAGGCGGCCAGCGCGGCGATGACGCCGGCGCAGGCGGCGGAAACCCGCAAAGCGCGGGGCGTGGTCCTGAGCCTCACCAGAAAAGATCCCATAACGACCCTGACAAATCCGAGAACGAAGGTTCAACGCGCGCCGACGCGAATTCCGTCGCCCGGCGAACGCATTGCGCCCGTCCTCGACCCGGCGCGTCCGCGCGGCGAGACTGCCATTATGACAGAAGGATTGCGTTAAGCGAGCCTGCGCAATTCGATCGGCGACGGCGTTTCGCCGGCCGCGGCCGGCATGTCGGGCGCGGCTAGACGCGCTCTCGATCGTCGAACGGGCGTTTCGCCGAGGAAGGCAGGACGGCGAGCCGGCGCGCCTGATTCACCCAGTCGTCGCGGTCGATGCGGCCCTGGAAATGCTTCAGACGGCTGTCGACGTAAGCGGTCTCCTCGGGGGTCCATTCGGCCATCTGCCAGAAATAGAAGACGCCGATATCGTTCAGCATCTTCCGCAGCATAGGCCCGACGCCGTCGATCCGGGTCAGATCGTCGGCGCCGCCGAACGCCGGCCGCTGCAGGAGATTGGCCTCGTCGCCCGCGCGCCGATAGGGGTTGATCGGGTCAATCGG
>CAZBOC010000157.1:0-7132 GCA_964493225.1 uncultured Caulobacterales bacterium
GGCTGCAGGCGCGGGACCGGCGCGCGCGACGGATACGGAGACGGACCCGGCCAGCAGGCCCGAAGACATCTATGTCGACGCGCCGACGCCGCCGGGCTTTCAGGTCATCCTCACCGAACTCGAGGGACCGGTCTTCGCTGACGCGGAAGGCAAGACCCTTTACATCTGGCCGCAGCACAAATTGCGCAACGGCTATAGCGGCGAGGCGGCGGGGCGGATCGAGTGCTACGATATCGTCAGTAAAAAGACGGCCGGTCTCATGAGCCCTTATCCCCCGGGCGTTTTGCTGCCGGAACTGGACGTCCGGCCCAGCTGCACCGACCTTTGGAAGCCGGTGCTTGCAGGCGAGGACGCTGAAGCCGTCGGAAAGTGGACGATCCTCACTGCGAGGACGGCCGCAAGCAATGGGCTTATGACGAACAGGCTCTTTACACGTCTCATCTCGACCGCGCGCCGGGCGACACGTTCGGCGGCTCGCGCCGCGACTATGGCGGCGAAGGGGCGGCCGTGCGCAAGCCGGTCGGTCCTCCGCTCAAGGCGCCGCCCGGTTTCGCCGTCTATCCCACAGCTCTCGGGGGCTTGTTGACGACCGAGGACGACCGATCCGTATACGCATTCGAAAACGACAGCGCCGATCGGATCGCTTGCGCGGGTCAATGTTTGAATGAGCGAGAGCCTATCCTCGCTCCGGCGCTCGCGCGACCGGACGGGCCCTGGACCCTCGTCGATCGCGGCTCCGGCGACCGGCAATGGGCGTTCCGCGGCGAACCGCTTTACACATACGCCCTTGATCGCGGCGAGGACCGGCAGGCGGGCGCCGACATCGCGGGCTGGCGCAACGTCTATGTCTACAAGGCGCCGCCGCCGCCGACGGGTTTCACGGTTCAGGACACGATCGCCGGACAGGTTCTGGCGGACGAGCGGGGACGGACGATCTACCTCTATAGCTGCGGCGACGACTCCATCGACCAGCTGAGCTGCGACCACCCGACGGACCCGCAGGTCTACCGGTTCGCCGTGTGCGGCGGCGGCGATCACGAGGCATGCCGGCGCAACTGGCCCTACGTGCGCGCCGATGCGGGCGCGCAAAGCGACAGCCGCGCGTGGCGCGCCATATGGATCGACCCCGTGACGGGGCGCCCATCGAGCGGCGACGCGCCGGACGCGTTGCGCGTCTGGGCCTATCGCGACCGGCCGGTCTACACCTACTTTCTCGACGAAAAGCCGGGCGACGTACGCGGCGACGCGACCGGCGAATGGCGCGGCGGGCGAAACGGCCTGAAAGCCTTCTGGATTCGAAACGTCTTTTTTGAAGGCTGACGCGGCCCGCGCGCCCTGGCGAATCAGGTGAGATCAATGAAACGCTCTTCCATACTCGCAACATTGCTCGTGATCTTTACGGCGTTCGGCGCGCCGCGCGCAGGCGCGCAAGAGCCGTCCCGCGCGGAGGACGGTGAAATCGGCTACGTGCTGACCGATCTCTACTGGGCGATTTATCAGAGCGCGGACGACAAGAAGGACTGCCCCTCTGGGTTCAACAGCGGCCCGCGCCAGCAATATGAGGCCCTGTTCCCGGCGGACGGTCCGACCCCCAGCGTCGTGGAAGCGCAATTGGACCTGGAAGCGCAAACCTGGAACCCGTCGCCGGGGCCGGACCGGTTCGCCTTCCACGAGCCGCAGGGCGGCGTCAGCCACGGCTTTAATCTTGATGATAAGGTGACTGCGGAGGATTTCATCAGTCCCGCCGGCGAAAAGGGGATCGACAATCAGCTCTTCAGAACGCTCGGCTGCATCATCGGCTTTCGCGGACCCGACGGCGTTGAGTTCATATTTGAGAACAAGGCCATTAAGGAACGCCGCTACAACCGGCTGATGCTGCATCTGACCGGCGTCGACAGCCTTGAGGACGACGCGGACGTGACCGTGACCGTCTATCGCGGGCTTGACCGACTGCTGACCGACGCATCGGGCGAAAACGTCGTGCCGGGAGGATCGCAGCGCGTCGATTTGCGTTGGGGAAAAGAGCTGATCCGCGAACTGAGCGGGCGTATTGAGGACGGCGTTCTGACGACCGACCCCATCGACGATCTCGTTATTCCATGGATGAATCTGAACGTTCCGACCTTCCAACGGGTTCGCGAGATGCGACTGCGGCTTCAAGTCTCCGACACCGGCGCGGAAGGTTTGATCGGCGGATATGTGGATGTCGAAACCTGGTATCGGCAGCTGCTTCGCAATGATTCGACGCACCATTTGAGCAACGGGGACATTTCTGCAATTTCCCTCTATAAGCAGTTGCGGCGCGCCGCCGACGGCCATCCGCACCCCGAAACGGGCGTGAAAACATCGATTTCCGCAGCGCTCGACGCGAAATTCGTGCAGGTCTTCATTGATGCGCCTACTGATGCAGAGCGCCAGCTCTCTGCGGCGCGGACAGACTGAAGCCGGCGCGCGCCAAGGATCGATCGCTCGCCCGAAAACCCGCTCATCTGCGGGCGAGCGCAACCAAGCGAAAGGAAGCCATGCCACGGATTTCGCATCTGACGCCGAAGGCGGCGAGACTGTTTGCAGCGTGCGGCGCCGCTGCGAGTCTTGCCTGCCCGTCTTTCGCGCAAGCGCCCGCGCAAGCCGATCGCGAAGCGCGCCTGCGAGAATCGCTCGCCGCGCCAAGGCCCATCGACGCGGCCTCCTCCTACTGGATCGAAGAGCTGACCTGGATGGAGATACGCGATCTGATCAAGGCCGGGGCGACCACGGTGATCCTTCCGACCGGCGGGATTGAACAGAACGGCCCTTACCTCGCGACCGGTAAACACAACATCATTCTGCGCGAGATTTGCCCGGCGATCGCCTCGAAACTCGGCGGCGCCCTTTGCGCGCCTGTCGTCGGATTCGTGCCCGAAGGCTCGATTGATCCGCCGACGGGGCTAATGCGGTTTCCAGGCACGATCAGCGTGCGCGAGAACACGTTTGTCGCGCTTGTGACGGACATCGCGAACAGCCTCAAACAGCATGGCTTTCGCGATGTGGTCCTGATCGGCGACAGCGGCGGCAATCAGGAAGGCCTCGGAAAAGCCGCCGCCGCATTGAACGCCGACTGGAAGAACTCGGCGGCGCGGGCCCACTTCATTGAGGCCTTCTACGAGCCCGGTTGGACCGAAACCGAGCGGCATGCGGAGGAAGCGCTCGGCGTGACGGAGCCGGAAAATGACGGACTTCACGACGACATCTACGTCACGACGATGTTGATGGCGTCGGACCCCCGGAGCGTGCGCCATGAACAGCGCCTGGCGAAGGGTCTTGCTTCCATCAACGGCGTCGACATTTCAGATATCGACAAATCCGTTTCCATAGGGAAGAAGTTGATCGAATTCAGGGCGACTCAGACGGCTGACGCGATCAATGCGGCCATCCGCGCCACGGAGCGCTAGGCGATATCACCAATCGGCGACGGCCGCCTGCGGATCATCTCCCGCGCCGGACGGCGACGCGCGCCGGCCTTGAGAGCGATGCTGGCGGCGCGCCCAAGCGCCCATTTGCGTTGCGGCGGCTGCGCTGGCGGCCCGCTCCTTGGGACGCGGATACGCGGCGCGCGCTTTCCTGCGACAAGCCGGGGTGACGGTCGGGCGAGCGACGCTTTCAGAGGTCGTTCGTTCAAATGGTGAGCCCAGAAGGATTCGAACCTTCGACCTACTGATTAAAAGTCAGTTGCTCTACCAGCTGAGCTATGGGCCCGTGACCGCTCTAACCTGACGCTCGCATAAAAATGCTGCACCGCGCAATCACCAGGATCGCGACCATAATCAGGGGCGCTCGGAGGGTCAACCGGCAAACGCGCGCACGACGCCGGCGAAAAGATCGCACCGCGGAAAGCCGGCGCTCAAGAACGCCTGCTCGGCCCGCATTCGGGGCCCGGATTATGGGCGCTTTGTCCCACCCCGGCGCTCAGGGCTCACCGGCCCCACGCGTCGTTTCCTCACTGAAGCGTCGCTCGAACTCAGCGAAACGACCCTCGGCGATCGCCGCGCGCATTTCCGCCATGAGCGACTGATAGTAGCCGAGATTGTGCCAGGTCAGAAGCATCGGCCCGAGATACTCGCCCGCGCGGAAGAGGTGGTGGAGATAGGCTTTGGAATAGTCGCGGCTGGCCGGACAGTCGCTCTTCGGGTCCAGAGGCTCGGGATCGTCGGCGAAGCGGGCGTTTTTCAGATTGAGCGGTCCGGTCCTTGTCCAGGCCTGGCCATGGCGCCCGGACCGCGTCGGCGCGACGCAATCGAACATGTCGATCCCGCGGGCGACGGCCCCGACGAGATCGGCGGGCTTGCCGACGCCCATGAGGTAGCGCGGTCTCTCCGCAGGCAACGCTGGAGCGGTGAAGTCGATGACGCGGAACATTTCCGCGCGCCCCTCGCCGACCGCGAGCCCGCCGATCGCATAGCCCGGCAAATCGAGCTCGACGAGGCGGCGCGCGCTTTCCACGCGAAGATCCTCGTAATTGGCGCCCTGGACAATGCCGAAAAGGGCCCGGCCGGATACGGCCCACCTTTCGAACGCGTCGCGCGAGCGCTCGGCCCAGCGCAGCGACAACTCCATGGAGGCGCGAGCGGCGTCGTGGGCGATCGGCATCGCCGGGCACTCATCGAGCTGCATCTGGATGTCGGCGCCGAGAAGATGCTGGATCTCCACCGAGCGCTCCGGCGTCAACATGTGGCGAGAGCCGTCGATGTGCGACTGGAAGGCGACGCCCTCTTCTGTCAGTGTTCTGAGCTTTGCAAGGGACATCACCTGGAAACCGCCGGAATCGGTGAGGAGTGGACGCGTCCAGTTCATGAAACGATGGAGCCCGCCAAGGGCGGCGACGCGCTCGGCCGTCGGGCGCAGCATCAAATGGTAGGTGTTGCCGAGAATGACGTCGGCGCCCGTCGCGCGGACATGGTCCGGCGTCATCGCCTTGACGGTGGCGGCGGTGCCGACGGGCATGAAGGCGGGCGTGCGAATCGCGCCGCGGGGCGTCGTGATGAGACCTTTGCGGGCGCGCCCGTCGACCGCCTCGAGGGCGAAGGAGAACGCAGGCGTCGTCGTCACGGCGCATCCCGGGCCAGAAGGCACGCGTCGCCGTAGGAGTAAAATCTGTATCCGGCCTTTATTGCGTGCGCGTAGGCCGCTTTCATGCGTTGCGTGCCGCTGAAGGCGCAAACGAGCATGAAGAGAGTCGAGCGCGGCAGATGGAAATTCGTGACGAGCGCGTCCGCGCAGCGAAAGCGAAATCCGGGCGTGATGAAGAGGTCCGTCTCCGCGTCAAACGGAGCGACGAGACCCCGATCGTCGACAGCGCTTTCCAGCAGCCGCAGGCTCGTCGTGCCGACGGCGATGATCCGCCCGCCTCGCTTTCTCGCCGCATTGATCGCCTCGGCGTCCTCTGGCGCGATGAGCCCGCGTTCGGAATGCATTTTGTGGTCTCTGGCGTCCTCGGCCTCGACAGGAAGAAAGGTGCCGGCGCCGACATGAAGCGTGACCGTAGCGCGCCGCACCCCCGCCGCGTCGAGGCGCGCGAGAAGTTCATCCGTGAAGTGAAGACCAGCGGTTGGCGCGGCGACCGACCCTTCGCGGGCGGCGTAGACGGTCTGGTACCGGTCCGCGTCGCCGTCGTCGACCGGGCGGCGGCGTGCGATATAGGGCGGCAATGGCGGCGCGCCCGCGCGCGCGAGCGCGTCGTCGAACCCGGCCCCGGCGCGATTGAACTGAAGACGCGCTTCGGCCCCGTTCCGAGACAAAACGCGTGCGGAAAGGTCTTCGGAGAAGCGGATGTCGTCGCCGGCGGCGAGGCGTTTGGCCGGACGCGCGAGAGCGTCCCAGACGTCGCCCGCCGCCGCGGCCTCCGCGCGCTTGTGCAACGTCACGTCGACGGCGACGTCCGCGCCGGTCCCGTCGCGGGCCGGCCGCACCCCGGCGAGCTGGGCCCTGATGACTTTCGTGTCGTTGACGACCATGAGATCGCCCGGCCGCAAGAGACGCGGCAGGTCATGAAACCGCCAATCGGCGAACCGGTCCGGCCCGACCTCAAGAAGACGCGAATGGTCGCGTTTGTCCGCCGGTCTCAGCGCGATCTGTTCTTCTGGAAGATCGAAATCGAAATCGGCTACGCGCATGGCCGGATCGCGATTATCTGATCAGCGCAGACCGGCGCGTGCGCAGATCCGCCGCAAGCGCGGCTGCCTGGCGGGTTGGGTTCATCAAGTTCCCCGGGCGCGGTCAAGGCGCTCTCAGCCCCGTCGTCAGGGGCGCAGGGACTCGTAGAACTGCATCTCGCCGCGCTGGACGTAAATCTGCACGGGTCCACTGTTCAGGTTGCGCAACTTGGCGAGCTTGTCCACGGCCGCTTCGGGACGCGTCATGCGCTCCCAGCCGATTTCCAGAATGACGTCGCCGGGTTTCAGGATGACCGCGGCGGGGCTGTCCGGATCGACGTCGGTGACGACCACGCCCTCGAGCCCGGCTGGCAGTCCGAACGCTTCCTGGATCTCCCGCGTCGGTTTCTGAAGGGTCAGGCCCGCCCCCCTCATCGCACCTTCCGGCAGCGGTCCGAGCGTCTGAGAGGCCGCGAGCATCTGTGTCTCCCGGCGGTCGACGCGGACCTTGAGGCTCGTTTCCTTCCGGTCGCGCAATACGACCATGGGCACGGTCGAGCCGACCGGCGTTTCGGCGACCGCGCGCGTCAGGTCCCGGACCGATCTGATCCGCGCGCGATTAAACGAAATAATGATGTCGTTCGGCTTGACGCCCGCCCGCAACGCCGGACTGTTCGGACGAACAAACGAAACGACGGCGCCATATGGCCGGTCGAGACCGTTGCGCCGCGCGAGGTCGCTTGTCAGGTCGTCAATGCTCACGCCGAGCCAGCCGCGGCGGGTTTCGCCGAATTCAAGAAGCTGTTCGACGACCATCGCCGCCATGTCGGCCGGAACGGCGAAACCGACGCCGACCGAACCGCCGGTCTGTGAGTAGATGGCCGTGTTCACGCCGATCACTTCGCCGTCCATATTGAAAAGCGGGCCGCCTGAATTGCCGCGATTGATCGCCGCGTCCGTCTGGATGAAATCATCGAAGTCGCCGGCGTCGATATTGCGGTTGG
>CAZBOC010000158.1:0-7106 GCA_964493225.1 uncultured Caulobacterales bacterium
GCGAGGTCGGCGAAGGCCGGCTCGCCGCCGATCGCCTTGCCGAGGGCGAGCGTCAGCTCTCCGCGCGTGTTCTCATATTCCCCGGCGCCGAGAAGCTCGCGAATCAGCACGATCTCGCGGTCCTGGTTCGGCAACTCTATGCCGATGGCGTTGCGGCCCGGCACCACGGCGACGCGCGCCGCGACCGCGGACATGGAGCGCGCAATGTCGTCCGCGAGACCGATCACGCGCGAGGATTTCACGCCCGCCGCGGGTTCAAGCTCGTAAAGCGTGACGACGGGCCCCGGGCGCACGTTGATAATCTCTCCGCGCACGCCGAAATCGGAAAGTACGTTTTCCAGCATGCGCGCGTTCTGTTCGAGCGCTTCGTCCGAGACCACCTTGCGGTGCTCCGGCCTGGGCTTCGCGAGCAAGCTGAGCGACGGCAATTCGTAGGCGCCGGGGTCGAAGACCGGCAAATCAGGCTGCATCTCGCGGACCTCGCGCCGGCTTTTTTTCGGGCGATCACCCTCCTTGCGGATGATCTTGCGGCGGCGCGGCGGCTCAAGGACCGCGTCCCCGTCTTCCTCGGCGGGGCCCGCCCGGTCGGCGGCGTCGTCCGCCGCCGGCCCGCCCGGTTCAGCGTACAGGTCGCCGTGATAGCGGCCGTCGAGGTCCCCGTCGATCTCTTCGCCAGGCTGCCCCCAGTCGGCGAAATGCGCCTTCAGCCAGCGCGCGAGGGCGCGCATCCGATTGCGCAAGGCGGCGCGCGCCTGACCGAGGCGCGTCTTCGTCAGACCGCAGACAAGGGAATAGGCCGCAAGCGCCGTCGCGAGGAGCGCGGAGGCGGCGACCGGACGCGCCCCTGGAACGGAAAGCGAGGCCAGCGCGCCCTCCAACCCGGCGAGAACGGCCTCGCCGGTCACGCCGCCGACGCCGGTTGCAAACGGCCAGGTCGCCGGCGGCGGCAGGCTCGCGGCGAAGCCCGCCGCGGCGGCGACGCCTACGGGGAAAAGGGCGAATCGCATCCAGGCGTCCCGCGTCGTCCTTTCGGCCGCCCCGACTGCGAGCGCGACCGCCCCCCAGATCACGAGCGGCGCAACCGCCAGCATGGCGGCGCCGCCGAAAGCCTGCAGGAGGAGGTCCGAGACGACGGCCCCGGCGCCGCCTGCGAGGTTCGTCGCCGGCGCCGGCGTCGCGTTGTTGAGGCTCGGGTCGCTGATCGAAAAGGTCGCAAGGGCCGCCGCGATCCAGAGCCCTAGAAAAATCGTCGCCGCGCCGCCGAGGCGGTGAACCGCCATGCGCCGCCAGGCGTGGAAACGCTCGGTGATGTTCGGCTCGTTCTGGCTGCGGACTGATCGACGACGCATGGAGATTCACAGGTGGCGGCTGTCAATAGCGTTCATTTTGACACGGGAGAAAAGAAAAAGGGTTAATGCGCGTTAACCCTTTCCCCGGCTCGACGAACGGGGGGAAGCGGGCGGAGGCGCAGGCGACGGTTGCAGGATCAGGCTTTGGCGAATTCGGGATAGGCTTCAAGGCCAAGTTCGGCCTTGTCGAGGCCGAGATGTTCGTGCGCTTCGCTCGCGCGAATGCCGATCGTGAATTTTAGCGCGATCCACAACAGCGCGCTGATCGTGGTGACGAAAGCGCCGACCATCAGGACGCCGAGCAACTGTATCAGAAAGGGAGCCTCCGGGTTGGTGAAGGGCACGACCAGCGTTCCCCAGATTCCACAGAGAAGATGGGCCGGGATGGCGCCGACGACGTCGTCGATTTTCATCCGGTCAAGCAGGGGAACGGACAGGGCGACGATCACGCCGCCGATCGCGCCGATCAGGACCGCCTCCCAGATCACGGGCTGCAGGGGCTCGGCGGTGATGGAGACCAGCCCCCCGATGGCGCCGTTCAGAACAATCGTCAGGTCAACCTTTCCGTAGGCGAAGCGCGTCGTCACGAGCGCTGCGACGACGCCGCCGCAGGCCGCCATGTTGGTGTTGACGATGATCTTCGCGACGCTGAAGGCGTCGTCGATGGAGCCGAAGGCGAGTTGCGAGCCGCCGTTGAACCCGAACCATCCAAGCCAGAGAATGAATGTGCCAAGCGTTGCGAGAGGCAGCGACGAGCCCGGGATCGGCGTCACGCTCGTCCCATTGAACTTTCCCGCGCGGGGCCCGAGGACGATCGCGCCGGTCAGCGCGGCCCAGCCGCCCGTCGAATGCACGAGCGTCGACCCGGCGAAGTCGGAGAACTTGCGCGCATGCAGGAAGCCCTCGCCCCACTGCCACGAGGCGACGATCGGATAGATCAGCCCGGTCAGCAGCGCGACGAAAATCAGGAAAGGGAACAGTTTGATCCGTTCAGCGAGCGTACCCGAGACGATGGAGGCGGCCGTCGCGACAAAAACCATCTGGAAGAACCAGTCCGAATGGGCGCTGTAGCCAAGGCCCGCCGGGTCGGAATCGTCGCCCTGGTAAAACAATCTGAACGGGGCGAGAAGTGCGCCCTCCTCGATCCCGTAAATCATGTTGTAGCCCACAAGCCAGACCATCAGGCCGGCAACGGCGTAGAGCGAGATGTTTTTAACGCAGATGGTCGCGGCGTTCTTGGCGCGGACCATTCCGGCCTCGAGCATGCAGAAGCCGGCGGCCATGAACATCACGACCATGCCGCTCATCAGGAACAAGAGCGTATTGAATATGACGACCGTCGCCTCGCTCGCCGGTTGAACGCCTTCCGCGTCCTGCGCCGCGGCTCCGGTCCAAGCCGCAGCCGCAGCGATCACCGCAGCAGCCAGAAGCAACTTTTTCATGGCTTTGACCCGCACGTTTCTTTTTTTGCTTAAAGCGCGTCCGCGCCGATTTCTCCGGTTCGCACCCTGACCGCCTGTTGCAGGTCGAGTACGAAGATCTTGCCGTCGCCTATGGCTCCGGTCTTCGCGCTTTGCTCAATCGCCGCCACGACGTCATCGACCGCGTCGAAGGGGACGGCGATCTCGACTTTCAGTTTGGGCACGAAATCGACCTTGTATTCCGCGCCCCGATAGACCTCCCTGTGACCCTTCTGGCGGCCGAACCCCTGGACCTCCGAAACCGTCATCCCGTGCACGCCGAGGTCGGTCAGCGCCCGCCGAACGTCGTCGAGCTTTTCCGGTTTGACGATGGCGACGACGAATTTCAATCGACCCTCCAGACGCTTCGTCAACGAATGAACGTCGCTGGCGCAGGTGAAACGGTACCGGCGATCATTTTCTATTGCAATGCAAAAAACGCGGACGCCATAGCCAATCAGCGCCGCCGGGGAGAGAGTAATTGGCATTTTCCTCGATTCCAGCGATGGTTTTTGCCCGAAACGCTGGTTTCCCGACGGCCCGTGACAAGCCGAGCCGGCGATCTGGCGGCGGTCAATCGACGCATTGTCGCGCGCGGGGCTGGACGCCTGCGCGGCGCCGGCCGACATTGTCGTCATGACGACGTCGCTCACTTCGGATATCGTTATCGTCGGCGGCGGTCTCGCCGGCGGGCTGGCCGCCGTCGCCCTCGCCCGATCCGGGTTCGCCGTCTCGCTCGTCGACGCCAACCCGCCGAGCGCGCTTCGCGCCCCCGCGTTCGACGGCCGCACCACGGCCATCGCCTATGCGAACGCGCGCCTGTTGCGACGACTTGAGCTGTGGGACAGCGTCGCCGAAACGGCGGGCGCGATCAACGACATTCTCGTTACGGACGGAAAGCCTGACGGGAGATTTGGCGAAGGCGGGCTTTCGCGCTTCAGCCTCCACTTCGACAGTCGCGAATTGAAACCGCAAACGCCTCTCGGATGGATCGTCGAGAACCGGGCCCTGCGCGCCGGCCTTATGGGGGCGATTGCGCGCGAAGACCGCATCACGCTCCACGCGCCGGCTGAGCGCTCGGGGCTGCGCCTTGAGAGCGACCGCGCAATCGTGCCCCTGCGGGACGGACGCGCGCTCGAAGCGCCGCTCGTCATTGCAGCCGACGGCAAGGCCTCGCCCCTGCGCGCCGAGGCCGGGATCAAGGCGGCCCGCTGGGGGTATCCCCAAACCGCGATCGTCGCGACCATCGCCCACGAAAGACCGCATAAGGGCGTCGCTCAGGAGCTTTTCCTGCCGGACGGTCCTTTCGCGATACTGCCCCTGTCCGGCAATCGTTCATCGATCGTCTGGACCCAGAAAAACAGGACGGCGGCGGCTTTTCTCGCGCTTGACGACGAGGATTTCATCAGGGAGCTGACGGCGCGCGCGGGCGCATATCTTGGAGAGATTTCCCTTGCAGCGCCGCGTTTCTCCTATCCGCTCTCGTTTCATCTGTCGGAACGCTTTGTCGCGCCCCGCCTCGCGCTCATCGGCGACGCAGCGCGGGCCATTCACCCGATAGCGGGCCAGGGCTACAATCTTGGCGTGAAAGACATCGCGGCGCTCTGCGACGTCCTCGCCAGGGCGCGCGGCGTAGGGCTCGACATCGGAGATGTCGGCGTACTGGAGAACTACCAGCGCTGGCGGCGGTTCGATTCAAGCGTCCTCGCAATCGGCACGGACGCATTCAATCGTCTCTTCTCGAATGACTTCGCGCCGCTGCGCATCGCGCGGCGGGCCGGCCTCGGCGTCGTCAACGCCATGGCGCCGGCGCGGCGCGCCTTCATGCGCGAGGCCGGCGGGGATCTCGGCAAGCTGCCAAGCCTTCTGCAGCCGGATTATTAATTCACCCGCGGAGGATCATCTCGCCGCCCCGCGCCTCGACGCTTTCCAGTTTGGAGAGAAAGCTCATCCCGAGAAGGTTCATGCCGAGCTGCGCGTCGGGCAGGACAAAGGTGTCGATATCACGCACCACGAGGCCGTCGATCTCGATCTCGTCGATCACCACGCGGGCCGCCTTGGTCACGCCGTTGGCGGTGGAGACGGGCGCGGTGTAGTCCTGCGGTTTCGGATGGACGCCGGCCCGCCTCGCGTCCGATTCGCGCAAGGCGACGAAGGATGCGCCCGTATCGATAAGAAACGTCGTCGGCTGACGATTAACAATCCCTGTGACGCGAAACTGCCGGTCATAGCCGGCCGGAACGCGGACCTCGAAGCTCCAGGCCGAGCGATAGGCGAGGCTCGAAGCGCTCGCCGGCGCGCGGTCCTCCGCGACCAGCGCTGCGGCCCGCGGTTCCTCGCCGGGTTCGGCGACGACCGTCCTGTCGATGTATCGCACCGCGACGATGGAGCCCGCGACGAGGAGCATTGCTGCAATGACTTCTGAACGCATGACTTCCCGCCCGCCGACCGGACCATTGATCGTGGTCGGAGCTTGCGCCCGGCGACGTTAAGATTTGACGCGGAAAGTCGCTAAAATCCCGGCTTGTCTTCGTAAACGAGGCCTAAAGCCCCAGAACGTCGCGCATCGAATAAAGTCCCGGCGGGCGGCGGGCGACCCAGCGCGCCGCAGCGAGCGCGCCCTCGGCGAAGAGAGACCGGTCGAGCGCCGTGTGCGAAAGGCTCACCACCTCTTGCTCGCCGGCGAAAACGGCCTCGTGCTCGCCGACGATCCCGCCGCCGCGAATAACGGCGAAGCCGATATCCCCCGACCGCCGCGGCGCGCGGGCGCCCTCGCGCGCGGGCGCTTTGCCGACGTCGAGCAGAACCCCCCGCCCGGCCGCCGCAGCGGCGCCGAGCATCAGCGCCGTGCCGGACGGCGCATCGACCTTTCTTCTATGGTGCGCCTCAACGATTTCGATGTCGTAA
This sequence comes from uncultured Caulobacterales bacterium, assembly GCA_964493225.1. GTDB lineage: Bacteria > Pseudomonadota > Alphaproteobacteria > Caulobacterales > Parvularculaceae > JAJFFW01. Next base: position 5,717 of record CAZBOC010000158.1, read on the forward strand.
CGCTCATCGAGGGCGGCGGCCGCCTGTTCGACTAGGGCGCAAAGGAGATTGACGCCAAGGCTCATATTGCCGGATTTGACGATCGCGACGCGGTCTGCGAACCGGCGAATTCCAGTCTCCTCCTCGGCTGAGAACCCCGTCGTGCCGATCACCATCGGCGCGCCGGCGGCTGCGGCCAGCGCAGCGGCTTCAAGGCTAGCGGAGGGGGTCGTGAAATCGACGAGAACGGCGCCCGGCGCAATCGCGTCGGCCGCGGCGTCGCTGATCGCAACGCCGAGGGGCTCGCCGCCCGTCAGCACACAGACGTCTTGCCCGATAAGCGCCGCACCCGGGCGCTCGAAAGCGCCGCAGATCGTGACGCCCGAATCCGCGGCGCCTTTCGCAATCGCCCGGCCCATGGCGCCCGCGCAGCCGGCGATCACGATTTCCGCCGTATCCGCGCGCGCAGTCACGACCGCCGCTCCCTGCACGGCTCATCCATAATGCAAGCCCCAGTCGCGCATGGCTCCGATGATCGCGTTCATCTTCTCGCCCTTTATGGTGAGGACATACTCCGCGCGCGGCGGATGATCGGCGTATTGGCGGCGCTCGACGACGCCGGACTGTTCAAGCATTTTCAGCCGATTGGAAAGCGTCGTCGGCGCGATGCCGGGCAGCGCGTCCTGAAGATCCTGGAAACGCCGCGCGCCATGGGCGAGCAGTTCGCGCAGGATCTGGGCCGTCCAGCGAGACCCCAGGATCATGGCCGTGCGCGCGATCGGACAGTTCGTGCTCTTGGTGTCCATGAAAAAAAAATAGACGAGACGGCGCGGTTTGACCACTCGCCGCGCTTGCTCCGAAACCGGCGTCTGCGGCGGCGATCCGGATGCGGACGGTAAGGCGTCCCGGCCGCCGCGCGGCGAGATCGCGCGGCTAGGGCCCCCGCGCGGCCTTTTCCGCGTGACCCGAGACGCCTTCCCGCGCGGCGAGAACGCCGGCGACGTCCCCCGGATCCACGTCGACCGCGGCGAGCAGAACCAGAAGATGGTAGAGCGCGTCCGCGGCTTCCTCGGTCAGGGCGGCTCTGTCGCCGAGGGCGCCGGCGAGCGCGGTTTCGACCGCTTCCTCGCCGAATTTCTTCGCGCAGCGCACGGGGCCGTCATGCAGCAAATTCGCCGTGTAGGACGAAGCGGGATCGCCGCCGCGGCGCGATCGTATGACCGCGGAGAGTCGGGTCAGAACCTCGCCCAGAGTTTCATCTTGCGTCATCGTCGATCCTCGCGGGCACGCCGGCGGCGACGAGCGCTCTTTTCGCCTCGGCGATCGTAAAGGTTCCGAAGTGGAAGATCGACGCGGCGAGGACGGCGCTCGCCCCGCCCTCCTTCACCGCCGCGACGAGGTGGTCAAGGGC
>CAZBOC010000159.1:0-7024 GCA_964493225.1 uncultured Caulobacterales bacterium
GTCCGACCACGCCGGCGTTGGGCATGCGCCGCTCGCCATGGGCGATCAGATTGTGGTGGAAAGTGATGTCGGTCGGCCCGTCGCTGAAATGGGCGATATTTGAGTGCTTGCCCTTCTTGTGGTTCGCCTCGAGGAGACCTTCGTATAGCAGGCTCCACTGCACGGTGATGTTCGAGGAGTTCCGCCGGGCGACGCGCGCCTGCGCGCCGCGATTGCCGATAATGTTCAGGACCTCGTCATTCGCCCAGGAGAGAGAGAGGTGGTCGAGAATGATGTTCTGTCCCTCGATGAGAATGGCGTCGACATTGTTCGTCACCTCGCGCGGCGGCCCGGGGCGCACGCTGATATACCGCACGACGACGTCGTGGGTCTGGATCAGCAAGGGATAACGGCGCGAGTCGGTGTTGCGGATCGAGAGCTGAATGCCGTCGCCGGGCGCGGTCTGGCCGGCGATCGTGAGATAGGGATTGCGGATGACGATGGCGTCTTCGGTGCGGATCTCGCCGCTCACGGCGAAAACGCAGGTGCGCGGGCCGACGGCCTCGGCGCATTCGCGCAGGCTGCCCGCGCCGGAATTGTTGAGGTTGGAGACAATATAGACGTCGCCGCCGCGCCCGCCCTTGGCGTATTTGCCGAAGCCCGTCGCGCCCGGGAACGCCGGGAGATCCTGACCGAGCCCGGGCGTCGTCGCCATGAGCGACCAAAACAGGATTAAAAACAATCTTTTGGAGAAAACCATCTCTCAAACTCCCCCACAATTCGATGTGGACGAGCGGACCGCCCACACTCGCGTTCCGTTAATATTTGTTTACACTCCGAACGCCGAAAAGGCCAGATCCACAGGCGAATCTCCGTTGCATTTCCAAACAGGCGCCCTGGCCCCGCGGGTCCGCACGCAAGATTTGCGCTTCGCACGCGCATTCGCGCCTTTTAAAGGAAAAAAAGAGGCCGAGCGGCCCGCTCGCGACGTTCACGAACGGGATAATTTGTCCTAAAGGTAAACGTTGAAGGGGCAATCAAGCGTGAAATGAGGGGTGGTCGCATGGCGCGCTCGCTGGAACGGTCGGTGAAATTCGTCAGGCCCGGCCGGTACATTCTTAACATGCTGCTGTTTCTCGCAGCGGTGGGGGCGGTTGTTTACTATCTCTCGCCGTGGAGCCCGCAGCCCACGAACCTGCTTGTGGACGCGTTCAACGCAAACGTTGCGCTTAACGCCCTGATCCTCGGCGTGCTGCTGATCGGGGTCATTTACAATCTTCGTCAGGCGGGCGTGATTTCGCCGGCGGTGCGCTGGATCGAGGCTTTCCGCGAAACCGTCGATCCGCGCAGGGCGCGCCTGCCGCGCGCGCCGATCCTGATCTCGGCGATCTCGAAAATCCTTCTCGACGCGGACGAACGGGGCGGGCGGCTGACGCCGGAATCAAGCCGCGCGATACTCGATTCGATCGGCGTCAGGATGGACGAGGGCCGGGAAATGGGCCGCTATATCGGCAATCTCCTCGTTTTTCTCGGCCTTCTCGGGACCTTCTGGGGCCTGCTTGAAACGGTCAACGCGGTTGCGGAAACGATCAGCGGGCTTGCGACCACCAACGGAGCCGCCGAAGACGCGGTCGCGCAGTTGATCGCGAATCTGAAAGAGCCGCTCAGCGGCATGGGCACGGCGTTCTCCTCCTCCCTTTTCGGCCTCGGCGGCAGCCTGGTCGTCGGTTTCCTCGACCTTCAGGCCGGCCAGGCGCATAACCGCTTCTACTCCGACCTTGAGGACTGGCTCGCCGGCATGACCGAAACGGTCCGCGCCGGCGGCGGAGAGGCGGGGCGGCTTTCCGCAGACAATGCGGACGTCCTGGAGGCGCTGAAATCGCTCGAAGCCGCGCTCGCCGCCTCGGCGGAAGCGCAGGTGCGCGCGAATGGCGAGCAGTCCGCCGAGCTGCGCGACGAGATCCGCGCGCTTAATCGAACGCTGATCCGCGTCGGCGGCGGGGAGTAGGCCCGATGTCCCGGCGCAGAAGCCGCGCTGAGGCCAATATCTGGCCCGGCTTTGTGGACGGGCTGTCCACATTGCTCCTTGTCCTGATGTTCGTCCTGTCGATCTTCGTCGTGGCGCAGTTCTATCTTGGCGAAAAGCTGACCTCCGTGAAGGACGAACTCGCGTCGAAGGATTCCGAACTTGCGCGGCTCACCGCGCGCATCAACGAACTCGCCGAACAGCTCGGCCTCGCTGAAACCGAAAAGGAAGCGCTGAAACGCCGCGTTCTTTCTCTTGAGGACACGATCGCCGACAAGGAAGCAGAGATCGCCGCCCTCGGCGCCTCGCTGGCCGCATCGACGGCTGCGGTCGCCGCCTCCGCCGAGGAGCTTGAAGCGGAAAAGGCGCTCTCGGAGGAGCAAAAGAGCGAGATCGCGACGCTCAACGCCCAGCTGGCCGCCTTGCGCAAGCAGCTGGCCAGCCTGCAGGAAGCGCTCGAAGCCGCCGAAGCCAAGGACCTGGAGCAGCAGGCGCAGATCGAGAATCTCTCCCAGCGCCTGAACGCAGCCCTCGCCCGCAAGGTCCAGGAGCTGCAGGAAGTCCGCTCGCGTTTCTTCGAAGCCCTGCGCGAAGCGCTCGGCGATCGCACGGACATCAAGGTCGTCGGCGACCGCTTCATCTTCGAAAGCGACATCCTGTTCGGCTCGTGTTCAGCGACGCTCGGCGCGGCGGGGAAGCAGGAGCTCGGCAAGCTCGCCGACGCGCTTCTGGAAATTCGCGACGACATCCCGACGGAAGTGAACTGGGTCCTGCGGGTCGACGGCCACGCCGATGCTGCGCCGCTCGGGCCTTCCTGCCGGGCGCGTTTTGATTCGAACCTCGATCTCTCCGCCCAACGCGCGATCTCAGTCGTTCAGTACCTCAAGGGTCGGGGCGTGCCGGAGGGGCGGCTCCTCGCCACGGGCTCGGGCTCGGCCTCGCCGATCGTTTCAGGCTCGTCAGCCACGGCGCTCGCCCAGAACCGTCGCATCGAGTTCAAACTGACCGAGCGCTGAACGCTCTTCAGCGTCGGGGCGGCTGGAGCGACAGGAAAAGGTAAACGCCGAGAAGCGTCGCGGCGAGGCCGAACCAGGTCAGCGCATATTCGAGATGGCGGTTGTTGAAGGCGAGCCGCGTCGTCCCGCCCTTCGGCCATTCTCCGGGGCCCGTGGCTCCGTCGGCGTCGACATAGGCGCTCGCCGCCTCGAGCCCGGCATGGGCCGCGAACGCCGCGGGGGACCGGCGGTGCCATTCATTCGCATCGGGACGATCATCCGGCCTGAAGAAGGCGGCGACGCCGCGGGGCGTCTCCGGCTCGCGAAACAGGCCCGCGAGCTTGACCCGCCCCTGCACGAGGCCGTCCGGGCGCTGCGATCGGTCTTTCTTCGCCTGCGGAACGAAGCCGCGATTGACATAGACCGCCGGACCGCCGGCCGCGGGCTGGAGCGGCGTGAAGACGTAATAGCCGGCCTCGCCTTCATAAGTACCGAAGACATGAGCCTCGTCGCCGTGGCGGAAGACGCCTTCGAGATGGACTGGCGCATATCTCATGTCGGCGCCGGCCTCGAACCGGGCGCGCGCCTCGTCGAAAGGGATCGGAGCCGCGGCGAGGCGGGCCTCGACCAGGGCGATGAGATCGTTTTTCCACTGGAGGCGATGGAGCTGCCACTGACCGAGGCCGACCAGGAGCGCGAACGCGGCGGCCGCTGCGACCGTCAAGGCGGGTCGGAAATAGAAGCGCGGTGCGCGGATCATTCCCCGATGCGGCCTTCCTCGGCCTTGTGGCGGTATTGCAGAGCGATAAGCGTCGCCTTCAGCGGCCGCAGCAGCGCGAGCACCATGGCGACGGCGCCGGCGGCGCTGATGAGGAAAGCCAGCCAGATTGGCGCGTACCAGGCGTAGCGCGCCAAGACGGCCAGAGCGACGGCCAGAAATCCGACGATGAAGATCACGAACACCGCCGGCCCGTCCCCGGCGTCGGCCTTTGCGAAATCGAGATCGCAGACAGCGCAACGCGTATTCAGGCTGAGAAATCCCGCGAAAAGATCACCCTGGCCGCAGCGCGGGCATTTGCCGGCGAGACCGGCGGCGTAGGGGGAAACCGGCGGGCGATAGCTCATCGGTTTGAGACGCGGCCCGGGGTCGTCAGGACAAAAGCCCCTGGTTGCCGAGCACGTAGATGCTCGCGAACAGGAACAGCCAGACGACGTCCACGAAGTGCCAGTACCATGCGGCCGCCTCGAAACCGAAATGGCGCTCCGGCGTGAAGTGGCCCTGCAGCGCGCGCATGAGGCAGACGATCAGGAAAAGCGTGCCGATGACCACGTGCAGACCATGGAACCCCGTCGCCATGAAGAAGGAAGAGCCGTAGATATCGCCGTCGACGAAGGCGAAAAAGCCGGCCGTCAGCGCCTCGCGATACTCCAGATACTGAAGGAAGGTGAAGAAGATCCCGAGGCCGATGGTGATCGAAAGCCCCTGGATCAGACCCCTTTGATCATTGTGCTGAACGGCGTGGTGCGCCCACGTGACCGTCGTTCCGGACAACAGAAGGATGAGCGTGTTTATCAGCGGCAGCCCCCAGGCGCTGAGGGGCGTCACCCCCTCGGGCGGCCAGACGCCGCCGGTCGCGTGGACGCGCCCGTCATTGCCGAGCCAGGCCGGATCGCCGTCGGGATTGAGCATCTGCGTTCCGTCGGAGAGGATGACCGGCTCCATGGCGCCGGGGAAAAGGGCCGCCCCGAAAAAGGCCCAGAACCAGGCTGCGAAGAACATCACTTCCGAGGCGATGAACAGCACCATGCCGTAGCGCAGACCGAGGCGCACGACCGTCGAGGTGTTCTCCCCGCGCAGCGACTCGCGGATCACGTCGCGCCACCAGCCCGCCATGGTGACGAGGACGCCCGCAAGGCCGAGAAAGAAAATCCACGGGCCCTTGAGCGCGAATTTGGGATCGCCGTTCGCGTCGAAACCGCCCAGAACGAGCCCGTCGGCCCCGGCCCCGGAGCGCATCCACGTGACTGCGCCGAGCATCATCACGGCCGCGGCGGCCGAGCCCAAGAGCGGCCACGGCGATGGATTGACAAGGTGATAGTCGTGCTTGACCTCGGCTCCGGCCATAACCGCCTCTGACGTTTTCGTGAACTTCGCCGTCTGTATAGCCTCGCGGGCGCGCCCAAGCCAAGCGCGCGGCCGCGCGGGGCCCGCGCTATTCGGCCGCAGCAAGCGCCTCTGGCGCGCCGTCGTCCCAGCGAAAGAACGTGTAGGACAACGTGACCGTCTCCACCTCGTCGAGGTTTCTATCGTCGTCGAGCGCCGGGTCGACGAAATAGGTCACCGGCATCGACACCTTCTCGCCGGGCCCGAGCGTCTGTTCGGTGAAACAGAAGCACTCCACCTTGCTGAAATAGATCCCGGCTTTGGCGGGCGAAACGTTGAACGTCGCGCGGCCCGTGACCGGCGCGTCGGTCAGGTTCTCCGCCTCGTAGAAGGCGAGGCCGGTCTCGCCGATGCGCAGCGTCTGGGAAACCTGCTCGGGCTTGAAGCGCCAAGGCAGGTCGGCGTTCGTCGAGGCGTCGAAACGAATCGTGATTTCTCGCGCAAGCGCGCGTCCGGCGCCCGCCTCGGCGCGCTGCGTCGTGCCGCCCCATCCGGTCACCTGGCAGAAAGCCTTGTAGGCGGGCACCGCAGCGAAGGAGAGGCCGACCATCGCGAATGCGACGCCGACGACGACCGCCGCGGTTTTTGTTTTACCGTCCATGGAGGAAAAGCCGCTCAAAAGGCCCGCTCCGCGACCGAGCCGCCAAGTCGCAGGATGGTGACGACGTAAATCAGAATGACGAAGCCGACGATCATCAAAGCAAGGGAAAGGTTGCGTCGGCCCCGCGCGCGTGACTGCTTCGCATTCATACCGTTGTTCGAACCATCCTTTCTTTCATCGACGCCGTCAGACATGGGCCGCCAGGGCCTCGATGAGGAGTGCGGCGAATAGCGCGAAAAGATGGACGATCGAAAAGCGGAAGACCCGGCGCGCGGCGCGGAAGTCGTTCTCCGGCGCGAAAAGAAGATCGGCGGCGAAATAGATAAAGGCGCCGCCGGCGACGGCGGCGACGCCAAAATAGGCGCGCCCCCCGAGACCGGTCGCCACGGGGGCGAGCCCGACGAGCGCGACGGCGACCGCATAGGCGAGGATCTGGCGCTTCGTCGAGACCGGTCCCCTGACGTTCGGCATCATGGGCACGCCGGCGCGGGCGTAGTCGCTTTCCTGGAAAAGGGCGAGCGCCCAGAAATGCGGCGGCGTCCACAAGAAGATGATCGCGAAAAGGATCCAGGCGTCGAGCGGCGCCGAGCCGGCGACGGCCGACCAACCGACGACGGGCGGAAGCGCGCCGGCCGCGCCGCCGATGACGATGTTCTGGGGCGTCGCGCGCTTCAGCCAGATCGAATAAACGACTGCGTAGAAGAAGATCGTGAAAGCGAGCAGGCCCGCCGCGAGATAATTGGCCGAAAGGGCCAGGAGCAAGACCGAAAAAAGAGACAGGAACCCGCCGAAATACGCCGCTTCCGCGCGCGGCACGGCGCCGCTCGGGATCGGCCTGCGCGCAGTGCGGGCCATGACCGCGTCAATGTCGGCGTCCCACCACATGTTGAGGGCTCCGGAAGCGCCGGCGCCGACGGCGATCGCCAGGAGTGAAATGGCGGCGAGCGCGATGTTGGTCTCGCCCGGCGCGGCGGCCATGCCGACGAGCGCGGTGAAAACGACCAGCGACATCACGCGCGGTTTCAGCAGGAGAAAGTAATCCCGCGGTCCGGCGATCGCATCAGGGCGCGCGCGCGGCGTCTCGTTCAGGGCGGCGTCGGTCATGGCGGCTCTATGCCGGAAAAGCGCGCCTAGGCATAGGGGGGCGGCCCGAAAATCCGCGCGGCCCGCTGGCCCAACGGGGCCGTGCGGCGGGGGCCCGCCGGCGCCGGAGGAGGCCGCAAAAAACCCGCCGGCGAAGACGCCGACGGGTTCGCGTT
>CAZBOC010000160.1:0-7017 GCA_964493225.1 uncultured Caulobacterales bacterium
CGTCATCAACCAGACCGAGGCCCTGATCGCCGTCGACGTGAACTCCGGCAAGGCGACGCGCGAGCGCAATATCGAACTGACGGCGCTGAAGACCAATCTGGAGGCCGCAGTAGAGACCGCGCGCCAGTGTCGTCTGCGCGACCTCGCCGGGCTCATCGTCATCGACTTCATCGACATGGAGGAGAACAAGAACAACCGCGCTGTCGAAAAGAAGCTGAAAGAGGCTCTCAAACAGGACCGCGCGCGCATCCAGGTCGGCCGCATCTCCAGCTTCGGCCTTCTCGAGATGTCGCGCCAGCGCCGCCGCTCGGGAATTGTCGACGGCACCACCCACGCCTGCCCCACCTGCAACGGCGCGGGCGCGGTGCGCTCCAATGAAATGGCGGCCCTGCGGATCCTGCGCGCCGTCGAGAGCGAGGCGATCGCGGGACGCGCCGGGGTCGTGACGGTGAAGGCGTCGATGGACGTCACCCTTTACGTGTTGAACCACAAGCGCGCCTGGCTGCGCCGGATCGAGGATGACTACGCCCTGAGCATCGAGGTGCTCGCCGACGAGTCGAAGGCGGGGGACCAGTACGAGATCGAAAAGCACGGCGAGCCCCGGGCCCGGCCGGAGGAACCGGAGGTCGTCCGCGCCGATATGGGCGAGGCCGCGCCTGGCGAGGACGCCGCCGATGAGGCCGACGCGGAGCGCGAGCGCGGCGACGAGGACGAAACAGCGCTGGCTGATGACGGCGACGAAGACCGGTCGTCGCGGCGCCGTCGCCGCCGCCGGCGCAAACGTCGCGACGACGAGGCGCTCGAGCCCGCGGACCAAGCCAACGCCTCGGATCAAGGCGCATCAGACGACGCCGCCGCCTCGGAAGGGACTGAGATCGGCGACGGGGGAGAAGAACAGCGCGAGGCGGCCGGCGATGACGAGAGCGGCGAGCGCAAGAAGCGCCGCCGGCGCGGACGGCGCGGCGGCCGGCGGAAGGCGCGCCGCAGCGGCGAGGACGCCGGCGACGCGGCCGCTGGTTCGGCGAGCGGCGAGGACCAGAGCAGCGAAGCCGCGACCGGCGCCGCCGGCGCGACCGATCAAAAGGCGACGCGCGGCGATGCGCCCGCCCGTCGGGACGCCGACGCCGGAAGCGACGAGACGGAAGACGCGCCGGCGGACGGGGGCGAAACCGCCCGCGAACAATCGCCCGGCTCCATGAGCGCGCCCGTTTCTGAAGAGCCGGTTTCTGAAGAGCCGGTTTCTCCGCCCCCGGCCAATGGCGGCGACGGCGCCGAACAGGCGGCGCAGCCTCCGGTCGAGGCGAGCGCAGCAGGCGCGCCGGACGCGCCGTCTCCCGAAACGCAGGGCGAAACCGAACAAGCCGTAGAAGGAGAGGAACAGCCGCAAGCGCCGGCGGAAGCCGCGCCTTCCCCTGAAGAAGTCGCCGAGCGTGTGAAGAAGCGAAAATCCGGTCGCAAAGGCTGGTGGTCGCGGGCTCTCGGCGGTCTCTGACGCGCCGGCCGCCATTCTCGATGCGGGGCGCGCGTGAAATCGACGGACATGCGCGCCGCCGCCCGTTTCCCGCCCGATGCGGGTCGCATTGGCGCCGCCCAGTCGGCCCATAGTCGGAATTTTAAGAGGCCATGGGGTCTGATCGGCCCTGCTGCAATGGAGGACCAAGTTGCGTAACCCTATCTGTTCCTTCGCGTCTCGCGGGCTGAACGCCCTCGCCGCGCTGCTCGTTTTTTTCACCGCTTCGATCGGCCCCGCCGGCGCGCAGCAGCTGTTGCGCGACGAGGAGATCGAGGAGTGGATCGAGGATTACTCCTTCCCGATCTTTCGCGCCGCGGGCCTGCCGGCCGAACAGATCAACATCCTCCTGATCGGCGATCCGACGCCGAACGCCTTCGCCGGCGGGCTCAACATGGGCATTCACACCGGCCTCATCACCCTCGCCGACAATCCGAACCAGGTGGAGGGGGTCATCGCGCACGAAGCCGGACACATCGCCGGCGGCCACACGGCGCGCTCCGATGAAGCCCTCGCCTCCGCGACCCGCCCGATGCTGCTGTCGCTCGTTCTCGCCGCCGGCGCGATCGCCGCCGGCGCCCCCGACGCGGGCATCGGCCTTCTCGGACTCGGCCAGACGATCGGCGTCGCGAACGCCTTGAAATACAGCCGCGGTCAGGAAGCTACGGCGGACCAGGCCGCCGTCACCTATCTCGACCGGGTGGGCAAATCGTCGAAAGGACTGATCGACTTCTTCGGGAAGCTGAGAAATTTTCAGGTCATCACCGGCGCCCGGATCAACCCCTATCTCCAGTCCCACCCCCTCGCGAACCAGCGGATGACGGCGCTGAGAGAAAGGGCGGAGAATTCCGAGCACTACAGGAGCGCCGACAGCCCAGCGGAGATAAAGCGCCTCAAAATGATCCAGGCGAAGATCAAGGGTTTCCTTCAGGAGCCGCATTTCACCATGCGCGAATACCCGCTCGACGACGGGTCCGATCCGGCGCGATACGCGCGCGCCGTCGCCTATTACCGGTCTGCGGAAATCGACAAGGGACTGAAGGAGATCGACCAGCTGATCGCCGCCTATCCGGACAACCCCTATTTCCATGAACTGAAAGGCCAGATGCTGTTCGAGTTCGGACGCGTGGACGCCTCGATCGAGCCCCACAAACGCTCGACGGAACTCGCCCCCGACAAGGCGCTGCTTCGCATCAATCTCGGGCGAGCGCTGATCGCGACGGAAGACAAGTCCCGCTACCCCGAGGCGATCGACGTTCTGCGATCAGCGCTTCTCCTCGAGCCCGACAATTCTTTCGGCTGGTTCGAGCTAGCGCGCGCCTATGGGGGGCTCGACCAGATCGGCATGGCGCACCTCGCGACGGCGGAATCGCGCTACCATGTCGGGGCCAAGGCGGAAGCCAATCAGTTCGCCCGCCGCGCCCTTGCAAAGCTAGAACAGGGCACCCCGGAGTACCGCAAGGCGACGGACATCATCGTCGCGACCCAGGGCGACATCCCGCGTCCGGGCGCAGGTCGCCGCGGGGAGGATCCCTCGCCTTCCCCCGATGACGAACGCCGACGGCCGGGCGAGGTTCCCGACCCGCTTTTCAACTGAGCCGCCAGCGCGTAGAAGCCCCAAGGGGGTTCGCCAGGGGTCCGGAAATGACAAGAAAACTCGCCATCGCATTCGCGCTCGTCGGCGCCGCTCTTTTCGGCGCGCTGTCGACCAGCTTCGGCGTCGCCGAACAGGAGGCGCGCAAGCCCGGCGCGGCGTTCAGCGCGGCCGAGCAGGACGAAATCCGCAGCCTCGTGCGCGATTATCTCATCGACAATCCGGAAATCGTGATCGACGCCATTGGCGCGTTCCAGGAACGCGAGCGCGCCGAGGCCGAAGCAAAGCTCATCAGCGGCGCGCGCGAAAACCTGAAGACGCTACTCAGCGACGCCGGCGGCGCGACGGCGGGCGCTGACGCCGAGAACGCAAAAGTCGCGGTGATCGAGTTCTTCGATTATCACTGCACCTACTGCAAGCGCGCCACGGGCCTCGTGCAGGAGCTGACCCGGCGTGACCCGCAGGTCAAGGTCGTCTTTCGCGAGCTGCCGATCCTGCGCGAGGAGTCGCGTCTCGCCGCCGAATACGCTCTCGCGGCGCGCGAACAGGACAAGTACGCCGATTTCCACTTCGCCCTGATGCAGGCTCAGGGCGTTCTCGACGAGAAACGCGTGAAGGAGATCGCCGGGAAGACCGGGCTCGACGTCGCCGCCCTGGAAAAGGCCCGCGGCGACGAAAGGATCGCCGTCGCCCTGGACGAAACGCTTCGCATCGCGGAGGCCATGGGCGCGGACGGCACGCCGACCTTCGTCGTGGCGTCTCTCGAAACCGACTTCATGGAAGTTATGCCCGGCTACCGCGCCGAAGCCATCCTGGAAGCGATCGAAAAGGCGAAGACCTCAGGGCGATAATCGCCTGCTTCATCCCTCCGCGGTAAAATAATCTCGGTGTTACCAATGAACAAGTTCCGCATTCTCCGCAAGATAAGCCTTACACAAATTGACGAAAGGCGACTTCACCCTTTCCAGTTTGCAGAGATCCAAAACATCGAGCTTCATCACATGAACTAACCCGTAATCCGGATGTTCCTTGATGAATTGGGTTTCGTAGCCGAATTTTTCGAAGAGCCTCAACAGCGGCTCATTGACATCCATGAAACACGACGTTGCGCTTCGGCGAGTACCAAAATCGTATACTTCTTTCAATAATTGGACGGCCACACCTTTCTTTCTGAAGTCATGCCGCACCATATTTCTCGTACAAATGGTTGCGTTGATTTGATCAGAAACAGATAGGCGCTCGAGCTCGTAAAAGTCAAAATACGGCTCGACCCCTCCGTCCCTGACGAAATTTAACCGAACGCATCCCACAATTTCGCGGTTTTTATAAGCGACGCAATGATAGCCTGTTGGATCCAACGGGTCCGTGATCGTACGCGTGTCATGACAAGCGTAGGATTGGGGACGTCCAAGCTCCTCAACGTAAACCTCGTATCGGAAATTGAATATTTCCGCAGGAACTTCGCCATAAGAAAAGATTTTGTACTCGTACATTGCACATGACTTTCGTATGACGCTTTAACCAGCTTGGCTCAGCACTTGCGTCGGCAGCACTCGATCGGCGTTCAATTCCTCCCAGTTCCAGCCGACGTCCATTGGCCGCTGCGCATCAGCCACGGCCGCCTCAACCATCTGTGCATACAAGTAGCCAGTCGTTTTCATGGCGTAGGTCACGCAATCTATGTCAGCTTCCGACATTACGAGGCAATCGACATATCTTTCCATGAGCTTATTGTGACCGACATCTATCTCGGCATGGTCTCGAAGGAACGTCATTGCGTTGTCGGGCACGCCGATCGAACTAAGGGCTTTCATGATTGTCTCGCCCGACGATGTGCCATTGAATTCCAAGAAAAAGAGATACCCCAAATAGCCAAGATGATTGAGGTTGTAGATCTGATAAAAACCGTAAGCGAGTAGCGCCGTCGTGGCCGGCAGAGGGTTTTCGTATGGAATGTTGCGATTATCACCACCAAGACTGACATAGTCGTTGAGCGCCAGTTGATCGTGACCGATTTCCGAAGCGGCGTGCGAGAAGAATGTCCGTACAAGATCGCGTTGACGACCACGGAAGTACACTGTCGCTAATGCCTGCAACTGCGGATTTTCTCGTGTATGGTGGAATATTTGTCGCAGGACGGACCGATATTCGTCCCTGGTCAAACGCCCTTCCAAAAGAGCTGCTATCGATTTGGAAGCGAGGAAGTCGCCGACAATTGGTTCAAATCGCGCACGCAACACGTTCATCATCATAGAAACACTCCTCTCCAGCGCTCTCTACACAACCTTAACTAGGCATTAACCCTCTGGCAACACTTCAGCTTGCCAAATTTCATAGTGAAAATCCGCAGTCAGAGAATACTGCGGCGTTTTCCATCGACGCTACTTAACCGTGTGACAAAGCGATCTTTCCCCTCATGTTTACGTTAACATAATGGAATTTTGCAAGGGTGCTTTAGGGCGACTTTGAGGTTCCAAACTGTGGTGCTTGGCGACTTTCGGCTAGCGCGATGGACGTCGACTTTTGTTTCAAAGGAAACGGAGGGGGCGTTTCAGCGACACATATATAGGGGTAACCTCAAAACGAACGTTATCGCTATTTGCCTTGCGCTTCTCGTACATGGTCTTTACGGCGCGCTCGACTTCAACACGTGGGGCGCGGACGCAGCCACGGCAATCAAGGCGCGACTCATCAGCGTGATGATCGGTGCGGCCCTGCTGGCGACGCTGCTTGCATCAAAGATCCGGATGCGTCATGAGTTGGTCTGCGCAGCCATCACAGTTGTGATGGGCCTTAGCGTACTTTCGATAGTTCATCACACGCCTGGGCTTAATCACGCTTACTACGTCGCTTTCATTCAGGGGGGCGTGTTTGTCTGCTGTTTGCTCCGCATTGGCTTCGTCAAGCCAGTCATCGTTATGGCGACTTTCATCTCGGGCTTCGTTTGGGTTGCGTTCCAAAAAGACGATTTGGATGAGGCCATTCTCCAGACATTCATCCTCGTCAGCATGTCGGTCATCCTCGCTTTCGCGGCCTATCTGCTGCAGCGCTACCGGCGTCAGGACTTCGTGAAGTCGCAGATCATCGAGATGCAGAACCAGCAGCTGACGGAAATGCTCGCCGAAACGCGGCGCGACAACGAGCGCAAGGTCGCCGCCCTCAACATGCTCCTGCACATCGTGCGCACGCCCGTCCACCAGATCTCCGGCTTCGCCGACCTTGTCGTGAACCAGCTCAAGGCGGCCGAGAACGAACTCCCGGTCGGGGATTGCCTGGAAAGCGCCGGCTATATCAAGGCCGCCTCGGACAGCCTGAGATCAGGCGTATCGAAGCTTCTCCAGTACCATCAGCTCGACGAGGCCTCGCGCCGCCCGGAAATCGAGGCTTTGCCGGTCCTCGACCTTCTGCACGACGCCGCCGCGCAACTGCCCGAGGAAACCAGGGTGGCGATCACCGCGTCCGTCAAGACCTTCGCCGCCGACCGGCGCATCGTCGAGGCGGTCGTCCACAACATCGTCCAGAACCTGACCTGGGTCGAAGCCGAACGCCCGACCCTCGACATCGACGTCAGCGAAGTCGGCGAGCGCATCGTCTTCACCTTCCGCGACAACGGCGCAGGGATCCCCCAGGAAATCTTCGCCCGCGCGACGCGGCCGCTGACCGAGATCGACAATTACCTCAGCGGCGACGGCAGCAGCCCGACAATGGGCCTGCGCATAGCCGCCCGCGCGATTGAAATCGCCGGGGCCGCGCTCGACTATCGCTGGGAAAACGGGGCCGTCATAACCATCTCGTTCCCGAAGCTCGAAGAGGCCGCCGGCGAAGCGCAGGCGCGCTGCGCGGCCTGAAGGCCGGTTGCGTCCGGGGACCTTGACATTCCCCGGCGACATACATACGCACTATCCGCGTTGTC
>CAZBOC010000161.1:0-7005 GCA_964493225.1 uncultured Caulobacterales bacterium
CTCGACGAGGGCGATCTCAGGGAGTTTCTGCAGAACCTCCGCACCGTGATCGCGCGGGCGGTTGCGGCCATGGATGATCACCGCGCCTTCATCGACAAGCACTGCGCAGCCGCGGCGGGCGTTCATGCGGCGAGTTCGGCCAGAACGGTTCTGTGATCGCGGAAATTCAGCGCGCACCGCTCGATGAAATCATCAATCGTCGCGAGGTCGAAGCGCCGGTGTTCGGCGGGAGCCGCGCCGAGCGTTTCCTCGGGCGGATAGTTTCCGTAACCTCCGAGGAGGCAGATCCAGGAGGTGAGCGGATAATATCTCGCAAGACCGAGCTCCGCCGCCGTCTGCTTCATGTCCGCGCCGCCCGACCACGCCGCGAGGACGCGGGCCAGCGTGTCCGAGACGCGGTCATTCGCGGCGTTGTCGCGCCAGTAGGGAGTGTCGCGCCTCAGATTGGCCTTGTAATGGCATACGATGTAATCGCGCACGCCCTCGAAACGCGCAGCGATGTCGCTGTTGAAAGCGGCTTCGTGGCGGCTTGAATACCCGCCGGCCTCGAAGGCGGAAATGAACTGTTCGACGGTGGCCTGCACGAGATGGAGCGCCGTCGCTTCGAGCGGCTCGATGAAGCCTTGCGCGAGACCGACCGCGAGGCAGTTCCGACGCCAGTGTCGTTCAACCTGACCGACCTTCATCTTCAGATGCCTCGCCTCGACGTCCGCGCCAAGGCCGAGATGGGCGCGCAATTCCCGCTCCGCCGCTTCGGGCGCGCAATAGCGGGTCGAATAGACGTAGCCGTTCCCGCTTCGGTTCGTCAACGGAATATTCCAGACCCAGCCGTTCGAAAGGGCTGTGGCGCGGGTTTGCGAGTGAATTCCCGACGGATCGACAGGCGTCGGCAGGACGACAGCTGCATCGTTGAAGAGATTGTCCGCAAACGATTTGAAAGGCACGCCCATCGCCTCCTGCAGGAGAAGCGAGCGGAAGCCCGTCGCGTCGACGAAGAAATCGGCTTTGAACGGAGCCTCGCGGTCTTCAAGGACGAGGGCGGCGATGTCGCCAGCCTCGGTCAGTCGGACGTCCCGAACCTTCGCCTCCATATGCGCGACGCCTCGCGAGACGGCGAGGTCGCGCAGAAACGCGCCGACGAGGTAGGCGTCGAAATGATAGCCGTAAGCCATTTCGAAGGGGAAGTTCCGTGCAGGGATCGGCGCGAGGCGCCGGCGCGCGAGCTGCGCGGACAGGAAGAACCGGTCCGGGTCCGCCTCAAGGTCGAAGCCCTGGCGCCGGAAATGACTGTTGTAATAAAAGCCGGGGGCCGTGTGCACGTCGATCGAAGCGGGGAAGGGGTGAAAATAGCCGCCATGGCCCGGCCGCTCGGACCAGCCGTGGAAACTGATTCCGTTCTTGTAGGTGGCGTTGCATGCCGGCATCCACTCGGCCTCGGCGACGCCGAGATCGTCGAAAAACGCCTTGAGCTGCGGCGTCGAACCCTCTCCAACGCCGATAATGCCGATGTCCGTCTCCTCGACGACCGTGAGCCTGATGTCGCGCTCGCTCTAGCGCCAGGCCATGAGGTTCGCCGCCTTCCAGCCGGCCGTGCCGCCGCCGAGAATCGCGATACTGAACGGTCCGTCTGTCTCGTCGTTCTCTTCCGTCATGGGAGCGAGCTAAGCGTCTCAGCGGCGCGGAGGCAACGCCTGTCTTCGTCGCATCGCGGAAAAGCCCGCCCCGTGGCCTGAAAAACTTGCAAGAAATTGCATCATCGGCCAGCAGGGGCCCGGCAGGGGCGGGGGCTCTGCCGTTATTCCAAAGCGAAGCACAGAACCGGTTTATCGCAAAGATGTCCGACATTCGGCGGGCCCGGCGGGCGCTCGGCGGAATTGCAAAGCCTTGCATTTCCGATTAGGCTTCTCCAACCAATCGCGATCAGCACGGCAGGGGCGTCGGTTTCCATGAAACAACCAGCAGGCATCCGGCGGCGTAGACATTTATTCGCCATACAGATGATAGGTGCGGCGCTGGCCTTGTTGTGCGCGCCCGCGGCGCAGGCGGCCTCGCGCGAGGTCGCCTCGCCCGACGGAACCATCGTCGTCACTGTCGATGACGAGGGCGGGCGCGCGCGCTACGCCGTCGCCTTCAGGGGGAAGACCGTGATCGCCCCGTCCCGGCTCGGTCTTCTCTTCAAGGATCATGAAGGGTTCGATCGTGATCTGAAGATCGCCGACGCGGCGAGGCGCGCCCGCGACGAGACGTGGGAGCAGCCCTGGGGCGAGCGTCGCCTGGTGCGCGATCGTCACGCCGAACTGGCGGTGCGCTTCGAGGCTGAAGACGCCGACGGGCGCGAGATGACCGTCCGCTTCCGCGTCTTCGACGACGGCGTCGGCTTTCGCTACGAGATCCCGGAGCAAGACAATCTCGACCGAGCGGAGATCATTGACGAACTGACTGAATTCGCCGTCGACGAGCGCGCGACCGTCTGGTGGATCCCGACGCGCGGTTGGAACCGCTACGAATATCTGTACCGTGAAGGAACAGCCGCGGATGAAATGGCGGCCCATACGCCCATGACGCTGAAGACGCCGTCGGGCGTTCATCTGAGCATCCACGAGGCCGCGCTCGTCGACTATTCCGGCATGTCGCTGAAGCGCACCCGTCCGGGGCGCTTCAAGGCGGATCTCGCGCCGTGGTCGGACGGAACCCTCGTCAAAACCGCGGCGCCGTTCACGACGCCCTGGCGGACGATCCAGATTTCGGCCGACGCAAAGGGACTTTTGAACTCCGATCTGATCCTCAATCTCAATGAACCGAACGCGCTGGGCGACGTTTCGTGGGTCGAACCGGGGAAATATGTCGGCATCTGGTGGGCGATGCATATCCGCGACCGCAGCTGGGGGACGGACGGAATCCACGGTGCGACGACGGAGGAAACGAAGCGGTATATCGATTTCGCCGCCGAGCACGGTTTCAAGGGCGTTCTCGTCGAGGGCTGGAACGTGGGCTGGGACGGCGACTGGTTCAATGCCGGCCACCTCTTCAGTTTCACCGAGGCGTATCCCGATTTCGACCTCGAAGCCGTGTCGGCCTACGCCCTGGAGAAAGGCGTGCGCCTCATAGGGCACCACGAAACGTCTGGGGACGTTACGAACTATGAAAAGCAGATGGCGGACGGTTTTGATCTCTACGCGGCGAATGGCGTGCGCGCCGTAAAAACCGGCTATGTCGCCGACGGCGGCCGGATCGAGCGCATGGAGGACGGCGTCCGGCGTTATGAATGGCATGACGGCCAGTTCATGGTCGGCCACCATTTGCGCGTCGTGAAGGAAGCCGCGAGACGAAAGATCAGCGTCAATCCCCACGAGCCGGTCAAGGATACGGGGCTGCGCCGGACCTATCCGAACTGGATCACCCGCGAAGGCGCGCGCGGTCAGGAGTACAACGCCTGGGGCCAGCCGCCGAACCCGCCGGCCCACGCCGCCATGCTCCCCTTCACGCGCATGTTGTCGGGGCCGATGGACTTCACGCCGGGCGTTTTCGATCTCGAGCCCAACAAGCGCCCGCCCCTGCGCCCGGATATGGAGCGCCCGAGCCCGCAAAGCCGTGTTCAGACGACGCTCGCCAAGCAGCTTGCGCTCTACGTCGTCCTCTATTCGCCGATTCAGATGGCGGCCGATCTGCCGGAGAATTATGAAGAGCGCCCCGACGCTTTCCAGTTCATCAAGGACGTCCCGACCGACTGGGAGGAGAGTCTGGCTCTCGACGGCGCGGTCGGCGAATTCGTGTCCTTCGCACGCAAAGAACGCGGCGGCGAGGACTGGTTCATCGGCGCGCTGACGGATGAAGACGGCCGCACCCTAGAGATCCCGCTCGACTTCCTTGACGAGGGTCGGGTCTACGCCGCCGAGATCTATCGCGACGGCGAGGACGCGCACTGGCGGACGAATCCCTACGACATCGTCATCGAAAGCCGGGACGTATCGCGCGAGGACGCGCTTTCCCTGCGGCTCGCGCCGTCGGGGGGCGCGGCCGTCCGGCTGCGCGCCGTCGACGTCCCGCGCGGCGAAGGCTGATCGCGGCCGGCGCGCGGGAGCGGCGCGATTTGCGCCGGCGGCCGGCCGCGTTCATACTCGCAATCGTCGCTGGGCGAGGACTTCGACATGATCAGCAATTCGATCGGCTGGGCAGTCCTGACGGGCGCGGTCCTCGCCGCGTCCGCAGCCCATGCGGACGATCTGAGGGTCGGGGATATCGTGGCCGCCGATGGCGAGGCGCGATCAGGGGCGATTTCCTACGCGGTCGGCGACGACCCGGCGCAAATGATCCCGATAACGATCATCAACGGCGCGGCGGAGGGACCGATGCTCTCCCTCGTTGCAGGCGTTCACGGCTCTGAATACGCGCCGATGCTCGCCCTGCAGGAAGTCCGGCGGCGGATCGATCCCCAGGCGCTCGCCGGCGCGCTCGTCCTTGTTCATCTTGCAAACCCCGAGAGCTTTTACGGGCGCACGGTCTATTACCATCCGACGGACGGAAAGAACCTGAACCGGCAGTTCCCCGGCGACGCCAAAGGGTCGGCTACGGCGCGCATCGCCGATCTCCTGACGCGGGAAATCATCGCGCAGAGCGATTACTTCATCGACATGCATGCCGGAGACGGCAATGAGCGACTGGCGCCTTACATTTACATGCTGGCGACCGGCGACGAAGCGCTCGATGCGAAAACGCGGCGGATGGCCGAGGCCTTCGGCATAGAGACGATTCTACGTCTGGACGTTCGCGACGCCGACCCCGATAACCCGGTTTACACGGACGTTACGGCGGCTGTTCTCGGGATCCCCGCCATGACAACCGAAACGGGCGGGCGCGGGGAGACGCGGGCTGAGGAAATCGATCTCGCCGTTCAGGGCGTCGTCAATGTGATGCGCAGCCTCGCCATGATCGAAGGGCGGACCGCCGCATCCCGCGTCGAACGCTGGCTGGAGGGGTTCGAGGTGCTGCCCGCGCCGGAGACCGGCATGGTCCGCGCGCGCGTCGACGCTGGAGAAATGGTCCGCGAAGGCGATCTTCTGGCTGAAATCATCGATCTTTACGGCGACCGGCGCGCCGTCGTTTCTGCGCCATTCGACGGGTGGGTCAATTACATCGTCGCGACGCCGCCGATCACCGAGGGCGAGCCTGTGGCGATGGTCAGCCGGATCGGCGAGCGGCCCGATTGACGCTTCCGCCCGTCGTGCAGGCCCCGGTCGTGCAGGCCCCGATCGTGCGGGAGGCCGGAAGGCGGACTGTTGGTCTCGCTCCGACCGGTTGTCTCGCTCCGACGAGCGCCGGCCGCGCCCCCCGCATCGCGTCATCGCCGAACTGATCCGTATACGGCATAGCGCCGCGCGGCTCATAATTCAATTGGCGAGGCCTTCACGGCCGGGGCGGGCCGCCTCATCCGCCGGAGCCGGGGCAGGGCGCGCCCGCCTCGGCCCAGGCGGCGATGAAAGCCGCCGTCTCGGCGGCGGAATAGGGGGCCGCCGCGCGCCCCTCGCCGGGATCCCATCCCCAGGCCACCAGGGCGTCCGTGGCCACATGCGCCTCAATGTCTGCGAGCGCGCGCCCCCCATTGCGCTCCGGGTCCTTGATCTGGGAGCAGATTTCGTCGGACGACTTCCCCCACCAGGCCATTTCCGCAGGCGGAAGATGCCAGACCTCCGCCCCCGGCGGCCCGTGGGCCGCGCCGGCGTTCTCGGCCATGTGACAGGTGGCGCAGGTCATGCCGGGATGGCCGAACAGCAGGTCGGGATCGCCGCCGACATTTATGCCGTGCGCGCGCGCGACGCCGTAGCTCGGTCCGGCCCACATGGGGCGGCCGTCGGCGACATGGCAGTTCGCGCAGCGCGGGTGCGAAAAGACTTCGTAGATGCGGCCCCAGGCTTCCAGCCCGGCGGCGCGGGTGTTTTCGCCGCCCGCAGCGGGAGACGCCTGGGAAGCCGGCTGGAGGGCCGGCGCGGAGCCGGCGAGGCAGGCCCCGGCGGCGATGCTTGCGAGCGAGCGTTTCATGGAAGACGATCCTCCGCCATCAGATGAATTGCACCGAGTGCTTCAGGGGCAGTTCGCGTATCCGCTTTCCCGTTGCGGCGAAGATCGCGTTGGCGAGCGCCGGCGCCGCCGGCGGCAGGCCCGGCTCTCCGACGCCGCGGATCTTTTCGCCATTTTCAAGCACGACGACCTCGATCGGCGGGCACTGATGAATGCGGAGCATCTCGTAATCATGGAAATTCGATTGGACGACCTCGCCGTTCTCGACAGTGATCTCGCCG
The DNA here is from genome assembly GCA_964493225.1 of uncultured Caulobacterales bacterium. Classification (GTDB taxonomy): domain Bacteria; phylum Pseudomonadota; class Alphaproteobacteria; order Caulobacterales; family Parvularculaceae; genus JAJFFW01. The sequence continues at coordinate 6,297 of CAZBOC010000161.1, forward strand.
AACATCGCCGCCGTCAGACCAAAAATCACGCCGCTTTCGATCTGCGCCCTGATATAGCCGGGGTCGAGCGCAACGCCGACGGCCGCCGCCGCCCATATACCTGTAAGCTTCAGGCCGTTTCCGGTGTCCTCGACCTCGATGACTTCCGCGACCGGAACGCCGAAGGAGAGAAAATAGGCGACGCCCCGGCCGCGGCGCGCCGGGACGGGCCGCCCCCAGCCCGAGCGCTCCGCAACCGCTTCCAGCACCTTTCGGCTCGGCTCATGGGAAAGGTGGCGAAGCCGGAATTCAAGCGGGTCGGCGTCGGCCGCATGGGCGAGCTCGTCCATCGCGCTTTCCTGGAAGAAACCGTTTTGCGAGGCGCCAACCGAGCGCCAGAAGCCGACGGGCACCGCCGTCGGTCCGCGATAGCCCGTGACGCGGTAGTTTTCGACCGTATAGGGATTGTCCCACGCGTTCTGGACGATCGTCGGATCGGCTATCGGCAGATGCGTAGTCATTTGACCGCTGATGCTGGAGCGAGTCCTTATGATGATATCGCCGCGTGTAACGCCATTCACATAGCCTTTGACCCCGAGGACGAGGATCTCGGCCAGGCGCTCGAGCCACATCAGACCCGCTCCTTCGGCCGCCCGGAGCCGCGCCCGGACCGGTCCCGCATGCGGCCGTCGTGCATCTCGACCACGCGCGGCAGGCGCTCGGCGATCTC
>CAZBOC010000162.1:0-6935 GCA_964493225.1 uncultured Caulobacterales bacterium
TAGAGCTAACCCTATAAGCTATCATTAATTATTTTATTTTATTCTATCTTGCACCAGATTTCTCTAGTTCCGCTGTCCTCCGCCTTCGGAGGGCGGCGCTCTATCCAGCTGAGCTACGGGTGCCGGAGAGCGAGGAATAGGGGAAACCGCCGGCTGCGGCAAGCCGGGCGCAGCCGGCTGTACGGCGGGCCCGGCGAGCGGCGGTGTTCCCTGTCCGGCGGAGGGCGCCGCCGGCTCTTGCGGCGCGCGTGATCCGCAATCGCCGGGGCGAACGACAATCCGCGACTGGTGCGCGGCGACGGCGGTGAAGGATGCGAGGCCGGGCCCACCGGCCCCGAAGGCGCGAAAGCCTCCCCAAAGGTCTTGCCCGGCGAGACGGCAAGCCGGCGAGTTCCGGCGCGGCCTCGGCGCCGGCGACCGGTCAGTTCAGATCATGGCGCCGCGCGCGCTCGAGCTCCGCGCGCAATTCCTCGATCTCGCTTTGCTGCTGGCGGATGGTCCGCTCGGCTTCGCGCAGGGCCTCCAGACGCTCGGCTTTTTGCGCCCGCAGGTCTTCGCGCGCGCGCCGCAATTCCGCCGTGAACCGGGCGAAATCCTCTTTCGGCAGGTTTGAAAGGTCAAGCGATCGGGCGGAACGGTCGAGGTCCCGTTCGGCCTGTTCGAGACCGCGCAGGATCTGCTGTTGCGCGTGTTCGATCGATCGACGCGCCTGCTCAAGGGCGCGATTGCGGATCTTGAGAAGGTTTTTCTCCGTCTCGAAACGATGCTTGAACTGGGTTGTGAAAAGCTGGCGTTCGCGGGCGAGGTGCGCTTCGGTGAGGCGTCTGGCTTCCTCGGCGAAACGCTGTGCGATCGATTGTTCGCTTTCCTCGCGGCGACGGGCCTTGCGCTGTCGCTCCCTTCGCTCCTCAGCCCTCGCCGACCGCCGTTTCATGGCCTCGATTTCGCGAACGACGCGCGCGCGCTCATCGGCATTGAGGTCGCGACCGCGCGCGGCCCCCTCGGTGTTGACGACGACGTCGACGCCGACGTCGACCAGATCCGAAACGACGTCTGCAGCGACTTTCCCCGCGACTTCGTCGGCGACTTCCACCTCAAAGGGTTGCGGCGCTGTCCCGTCCTCCGGAGCCGACCGAGAACGAGAGACGCGCGCGGGCTCGGCTGCCGCGCGGTCGCCTTCAGCTTTCGGTTCCGGCGCCTCGGCCGGCTCGTCCGGAAACGCCTGCGCGGGCGCAGGTTTCCCCGCGGCGGCTGGCGCGCCGCCGGGCAGCATGGCGAGCGGGTCGACGGTTTTGTCCTCGACAAGCGTCTCGAAATGGAGGTGAGGCTTCTTCGCCCGGCCCGATGCGCCGACCTTGGCGATCACGTCGCCGGCGGCGACCGCCGCGCCGTCCCGCACGGCGTAGCTGTCGAGATTGGCGTAGCGGGTCTCTACGCCGTCGCCATGATTGATGACGACGACCTTGCCCCAGGCCGGCTCGCCTTCGAAGAGATCCGTGGCCTGCGTAACGACGCCGTCGCCGGCGGCGACCACGTCGGTTCCAAGCGCCGCCGCGATGTCGATCCCGCGGTGGCGCAGATCACGCGCGCCGCCCTCCCGTTGGCGCGGCGGCATGCCGAACGTCGCCGTCACGCGGCCGTCGGCAGGCATGCGGGTGAGAATGGCGGCGTCCTCGTTCGGTGCGCGAGGGGGAACGGCGACGGCGGCCTGCGCAACGACCGCGGCGGCGGCGGCGAGGCCTGCGCCTGCGAAAAGCAACTTCGTTCGTGCCGGGACGACCGCCTCGAGCGTGGCGCCGAGAATTGATTCAAGACGCATGCGCCGGCCCCTCTTGTCGAAAGGGGTGAAAGACGGCGTCGAGGCCCCTGCGCGCACGGGGCGCCGCGCGGCGAAGCGCAGGCCTTCCACGAAGCAGGCCGCATAGGCGCGCCGGTTCGCGCCGGCCGAGACTACAAGGCCGTCGGCGCATTGCTCGGCGGCGAGCTCGGCGCGGGCCGCGATCCGCTTCACGAAGGGGTTGAACCAGAAAATAATGCGCGCCGCCGCGCCGGCGGCGAACAGGCGCACGTCGCCGCGTTTGACGTGGGCCAGTTCGTGCGCGCACATCATCACGAGGTCATTGAAAGCGATCCGCTCGCGTAGTTCGCCCGGCAACAGAATGACCGGACGGAAATATCCGGTCAGGCAGACGCTCGACACGCGCGCCGTTTGCTTCAGACGGACATTGCCGTCGAGGCCGAGCTGTTCCCGCCAACCGGCGACGGCCGCCTCGAGGCGCGGGTCGTCGACTTTCCGTGCAAGGATGGTTGAGGACATGAGGGCCAGGGTTTTCAGGAGCCAGAGACCGAATGCGAGCACCGCCCCGTAAACATAGAGAAGGCCGAGAAGGCGCAGGCCCGTCTCGAGCTGCGGCGGTTGAGGGAAAACCTGCTCGAAGAGCCGGGTCCGCGCCGCAAAGGCCGGCGAGGGGACCGGCCTGTCGAGGTCGCGCCCAGGGGCGTCGCCGATCACTCCGGCGCGCCCGTCCGACGGGGCGTCGGTCTCGCCTTGCGCGCTTCCCGCGCTCCAGGCGGACGAAGCGCCATCGGGGATGCCGGCGGGAGGTTCTGCGACGAAGGGCTTGGCGGCCAGCTCCGCCGGCGCGGCGGGCGGCGCCGGCAAAGGCTCCGGCGCGCCGCGCGGCGCATCTGCGCGAACCGCTCGGCGGTACGTCTGCGGCGTCCCGGCGAGCGCGGCGTCGTCGGCGTCGTCGGCGGCGGTGACCGGCGGTGATCCGGCGAGCGTTTTCGCCGGCCGCAGCGAGACTCCCGCGGTGGAAAGCGCGGGCGCAAGCAGCGCCGGCAGGACGGCGAAGGCGAGCGCCGCCAGCCAGATTTTTTCAGATATCGCGAGCGCCTCGCGCCGGTCGAGGAGAGCGGCGGCGGCGTAAACCAGCGGGGCCCAGAAAAGGGATGCGAGAAGGCAGATCAGAAAGGCGTTCGACGGCGTGATCGTCATCATTGCGGGTCCTCCTCCGCACGCAGCACCAGTTCCAATTCCTCGAGTTCTTCTTCGGTCAGGAGCTTTGAATCGGCGAACATCACCGCGGAAGGCGCCGCGTCGAGCTCCAGGACGCGGCCGGAGAAATCCCTGATCATCCTTCCGAGAAGCGCCACTTTGCCGATATTGGCGCTGTAGACATTGACGCCTTCCTGCTGGCGCTTGGTCAGCAGGCTTTTTTCGTGCATCCGCTCCAGGACGGTGCGCAGCGTGGAATAGGACCAGTTGAGGCTGTCCGCGATTTCATCGCTGATCTCGCGCGCGCTCAGGGTTTTGCGCCGCCAGAGAAGCTTCAGGATGGCGAGTTCGGGCTTCGTCGGCTGCGGCGCGGCGTCCGGTGGTGCGGCTGGTGGCATGGTGCTCGTTCTTCCGGGCTCTGGCGTCGATCTACGACCGCGCTGTTACACTTGTCACAGCGTGTCGTTACCATGCTGTGACAATTGTCGCAATACCCCTTCGGCGAAGCGCCGGCGTCAGCCAGCCATGGGGGACGGTCCCGCGCGGCGCGGCATGCCCGGCTGCGGCCGGGCTTTTTTCGCCTGCGCGCCATCCCGCTAGAGAGAAAGGGCGCAGTCAGTCGCCGGTTTGTCAACCGCAATCCGGACTGCGCTTCATTCATTCCTCCGCAGGCGTCTTTTCAACGCGCTATGTTCGCCAACAAACGCCGGCGCCTTATTGAAGGCCGCGCATGAGGCGAGAGGCCGAACGGAGAGAGTTTGTGCAAAGACGACCCTGCGAAGACCGGATCCGCGTCAGGGCGCATCGCGGCCGCGAGCGCCGAGCGTTGCAGGATCAAGCCGGAAATAGGCGGCGAGCTGATCGTAAAGATCGGGCTCGGCGCGCTTCAACGCTGCTGGCGTCTCGAAAAAGCACTCGACCGCGACCGCGAAAAATTCTGCCGGGGCCTCGGCGCCGTAGGGGTCGAGGATTGTCTCGCGGCCGGCTTCGGCGTCGCGGAGGAGGCGCTCATAGGCCGTGCGGAAGATCCGCGCCCATTCGGCGGAATCCTGGTTGCGGTCGATAAGCGGCGCGCCGTCGCTGTCGCCGGACTGTTCGTCGAGCTGGTGGGCGAATTCATGGATGACGACGTTATGGCCGTCGTCGTCGATGAAAGCGCCGCGCTCGGCGTCCGCCCAGGAAAGAACGACGGGACCGAGGGCCCAGCTTTCGCCGGAACGCACTTCTTCGCTCACGGTCTCGATGAAGCCGTCGGTCTCGACATGACGCGTCTTGAACGGGCCCGGATAGACGAGGATCGTAAAGAGATCGTCGTACCAGCGGTTATCCTTGTTCAGTACAAGGAGGCAGGCCTGTCCCGCGATCGCGAGGCGCATCTCCTCGGTCACCTCGAGCCCGTCGCAGCCGAGGAACGTCACCTGGTCGAGAAAGAGATTGATCTTGCCCTCGAGCTTGGCGCGCAGCGCGGGCGAAAGCCGCCGGTAAAGCGAAACATGGCGCGCGACGAAGGCCCGTTGACCCGGGCTCAAGGGAGCGGCGAGGAGCCGTCTCCGCTTCCTTCGTCTTTTCCATCTGTAGACTGACCAGCCAGCGATGGCGGCGGCGAGGATGATCAGGAAGGCCGACATCAAGGCTCCGCGCGGCTAGCGCGCTGCGAGGCGTTCATAAACGTCTTCGTAGAGCCTCGTGACGGCGGGGAGGGCGAAATTCTCCTCGATCCGCCGGCGCGCGCGCGCGCCGAGATCCGCGCGCGCCGCCCCGTCCATGTCCATGATTTTCGCGATCGCGCCGGCGAGGGCGTCGGCGTCGCGGGGCGGAACGATGAGCCCGGTGTCGCCAATAAGAGCGGCGCTGTCGCCGAGATCGGTCGCGACGGCCGGGACCCCCGTCGCCATCGCCTCGGCGATAACAAGCGGGAAAGCTTCTCCCCATGCGGAGGATGAGAGGAGGAGATCAAGCCCCGGCATGAGGGCGGGGATGTCGTCGCGCTGGCCGAGGAGCGTGACGTGATCGCCGACGCCCGCTTCGGCGATGAGGGCGGATAATTCCGTGTTCGAAGTTTCTGCGTCGCGGCCGACGAACACCATCCGGAAGTTGCGATCCTCCGCCATCAGTCGCGCGGCGGCGCGGACGGCGTTCGCGTGGTCCTTCATCGGATCGACGCGTCCGATGACCGCGATCAGAAACTGATCCGGCGATGCGCCCGCGACCTTCGCAAGGCGCGTGCGGGCGCCCGCATCGGGTTTGAAATGCTCGGTGTCGATCCCGTTCGGGATCATCAGGGCGCGTTCGCTGCAGAAGCCGACGCGCTCATGCTGGGCCTGGGCGGTCTTGGAGCAATAGATGATGGACGCCGGCAGGCCGGACCATCGCGCGAGAAGGCGGATCATCTGCTGCGTGCGCTTCGGTTCCTGGGCGATGTCGTTCAGCGAGTGATGGATGCTCCAGACGAGCGGCGTCTTCCGGCCTTTCAGACGCCAGGCCGCGCTCGCGGCGACGCAGCCGTGATACATCCAGCCATGGATGACGTCGGGATTTTCGCGGGCGACGACGTTGAAGAAGCGCCAGAGATTTCCCGGCCCCGGAAGAGCCCGCGCCATGCCCAGCGTGTCGACGGGGACGCCCAGCGCCTCGATTTTCGGCGCGACGCCGCCCGGGGCCAGAAGCGAGAGAACGCGGTTCGCATAATGCTCGCGATCAAGGGCGCCGAGCGAGCGCTGCAGGACGATTTCCGCCCCGCCGACATTGGTCCCCGTTATGGCGTGGTAGACGCTGATCATTCCGTCCGCCCCATACTGCTGCGCTGCAATACAGCGGCGAAGTCTAAATATCCAGTTCCTCGCGCACGAAGGCTGCGTTCTCCTGGATGAAATGAAAGCGCGGCTCGGCCTTCTTGCCCATGAGCCGGTCGACGAGGTCCGCCGCCATCTCCGCGCTTTCTCCCGGGATCACCACCCGTGCGAGGGTGCGCGTCGCCGGGTTCATGGTCGTTTCCTTCAGCTGCGCCGGCATCATCTCGACGAGACCCTTGAAGCGGCCGACCTCGACTTTCTGGTTCGCCCTGAATTCTTCGGCAAGGAGCCGTTCGCGCGCCTCTTCGTCCATGGCGTAGACGGTTTTTCCGCCTGCGGAGAGACGGAACAGCGGCGGCTGGGCGAGGTAGAGCCGGCCGGCGTCGATCAGCGGGCGCATCTCCTGATGAAAGAAGGTGATCAGAAGCGCTGCGATATGGGCCCCGTCGACGTCGACGTCCGTCATGATGATGATTTTCTCATAGCGCAGGTCTTCAAGGTCGAAGCGCGCGCCGAGCCCGACGCCGAGCGCCTGGGTGATATCCTGGATCTCCTGGTTCGCGGCGATCTTGTCGCGCGCCGCGCTGGCGACGTTCAGGATCTTGCCGCGCAAGGGGAGGATCGCCTGGGTCGCGCGGTTGCGCGCCTGTTTCGCCGAGCCGCCGGCGGAATCGCCTTCGACGAGGAAAATCTCCGTCCCCGCACGGTCTTTCTGGGAGCAATCGGCGAGCTTGCCGGGCAGGCGCAGCTTGCGCGTCGCGCTCGCCCGGGAGACTTCCTTTTCGCGGCGCCGGCGCTGGCGTTCCTCGGAGCGCTCGATCACCCATTCAAGGAGCGCGCCCGCCTGTTTCGGATTTGACGCGAGCCAATGGTCGAAGGCGGGACGGATCGCGGCCTCGGCGAGTTTCTGCGCCTCGGCGGTGGCGAGCTTGTCCTTGGTCTGGCCCTGGAATTCCGGGTTGCGCACGAAAATCGAGAGGAGCGCCCCCGCCGTGCCCATGACGTCTTCGGCGGTGATGTTGGCGGCCTTCTTGTTGCCCGCGAGATCGGCGTAGGCTTTCAGGCCCCGCGACAGCGCCGCGCGCAGGCCCGCCTCATGGGTGCCGCCTTCGGGCGTCGGGACCGTGTTGCTGTAGGAATGTCCG
>CAZBOC010000163.1:0-6933 GCA_964493225.1 uncultured Caulobacterales bacterium
TTTCCCGTCCAGCGTCACGGTCATGGTCCCGGTCTGCTTCAGATTGCTTTCCATGGGGGCGGCTCCTGTTTTCACAACGATTTTTGCAGCGCGATAATAATCCGAATTACGAGGGTTGCTAGGGGGCGGTTAGGAAAGCTGATCGCGGATTCTCGCCAAAGATTCAGTTTTTCCAAGGACGTAGAGCACCTCGCCGAGGGAGGGCGCGGGGGCGCCGCCGGTCAGCGCGGCCCGCGCCGGGGGGCCGATCTGGCCGAAGCTGAGCCCCGTCTCGCCGGCGAATTCCTGCAGCGCAGCGTCGAGGCCGGCGGGATTGTCCCACGCCGCAACTTCCTCCAGGCGCGCGGCCAGCGCGGCGAGGCGGTCCAGCGCGCCTTCCTTCTGCAACGGTTTCGCCGCTTTGCCGGAGACCTGGAGCGGGCGTTCGACGGTCGCGAACGCCGCCGCGGCGGGGACTTCCTTCAATGTCGCGACGCGGGCCTTGACGTAGGGGGCCGCCCGCTTCAGACGCTCGCCGACGTCGCCCGTCGCGGCGACGCCCGCCGCCTCCAGCCATGCAAGCGAGCGTTCAAGAAACGCATCCTCGCCAAGACGCGCCAGGTGGGCGGCGTTGATGAATTTCAGCTTTTCAAGGTCGAGCCGCGCCGGCGCCTTGTTGATCCCCTTCAGATCGAAAATCTCAAGCGCGCGCTCGCGCGGGATGATTTCTTCATCGCCATGGGCCCAGCCGAGTTTCATGAGGTAGTTCGCAAGGCCCTCGGGGAGGAAACCTTCATCGCGATAGGCCTCGACGCCAAGCGCGCCATGGCGCTTCGAAAGCTTCGCGCCGTCCTGTCCGTGGATCAGCGGAACATGGGCGAAGACAGGCACGGGCCAGCCGAGCGCTTCATAGATCTGTTGCTGGCGGGCGGCGTTGGCGAGGTGGTCGTCGCCGCGGATCACGTGAGTCACGCCCATTTCGTGATCGTCGACGACGACGGCGAGGTTGTAGGTCGGCGCGCGCGTCTCGCTTCTGAGGATGACGAGGTCGTCGAGGGCCGTATTGGGAAATTTCACCGCCCCCTGCACCGCGTCGTCGACGATGGTCTCTCCCTCGACCGGAGCGCGGAAACGGACCGCGAATGCGCGCTCGGGCGGGCTTTGCGTGGCTTCCCGCCAGGGACTGACGAACCGCCGGCTTTCCTGGCGCGCCTGATTGCGCAGCGCCTCGGTCTCCTCCGGCGTCAGGTAGCAGCGATAGGCCTTTCCCTCGGCTAAGAGCTTGTCCGCGATTTCGACATGGCGCTGCCGGTTTTCATACTGCGAGACCGGCGGGGCGTCCCAGTCGAGCCCGAGCCAGGAGAGCCCGTCCAATATCGCCGCGACCGCCGCCTCGTTATGGCGCGCGCGGTCCGTATCCTCGATCCGCAGCAGAAAATTGCCGCCGCGCCCGCGCGCGAAAAGCCAGTTGAAGAGCGCCGTGCGCGCCCCGCCGATATGCAGGAAGCCCGTGGGGGAAGGCGCAAAGCGGGTGACGATTTTCTGTTGCATCGACTTGCGGTTTTCCCGTCCCTGGGATTTCATCCGAAAAGCGGAACGCGCGTTTAGCACGAATTGACGGCGCGCGCCTATGGGGCGCGGTCGCCCGCCATTTCGTGGGCCCGGGCAAGGCCTGCGGCTCCGACGCAGGCGCAGCAGGGGCGAAGCGAAGATGGCGCTACTTCAAGACGCCCGCATCGGCCGCGACCAACCCGCCGGCGCCGGCGCCTCAGCCGGAACACCTTCGGGCGAAGCGTTCGTTGAAGAGTTTACGCGCTACGTAGAAAGCGCGCATGCGGCGCTATGCGCGTGGGCGCGGCGGGACGCGCCGAGACTGGCCTTGTGGACGCCCGTCGCCATCGGGCTCGGGGCGGGGGTCTTTTTCGCGTTGAAGGCCGATCCCGTCTCATGGGCGGCGCCGCTTTTCGGCTTGGCCTTCCTGGTCGCCGCCGTGCGCGCGGCGGGCCCGGCGCGGCGCGTCTTTCAGGCGGCGGCGCTTGCAGCGCTCGGCTTTTGCGCGGCGGATCTGCGCACGCACGCCGTGGCCGCGCCGACGCTCGCGGACGAACTCAAGCCCCGGCTGGTCACGGGCGCGCTTGTGTCGCTGGGGGAGGGACCTTCCGCCCGCCGCCTCGTAATCGCCGTCGAGACGATCGACGGTCTGGCGCGCGAAGAGACGCCGGAACGAGTGCGGATCAACTGGCGCGGCGCGCGTTTCGATGCGCGTCCCGGCGACCGGATTGCATTGCGCGCCGGGCTCTCTCCGCCCCCTGAGCCTGTCGCGCCCGGCGCGTTCGATTTCGCCCGGCTGCTTTATTTTCAGAAAATCGGGGCCGTCGGCTACGCCGTCTCGCCGCCCGCGCCGCTTGAACCCCGAAGGCCATCCGAGGACGCGGTTCTTTCGGCGCGGATCGAAACGCTGCGCGTGGCGCTCGCGCGGCGCATTACGGCGGCGGCGCCGGGGCCGGGAGGGGCGATCGTGGCCGCCGTGGTGACCGGCAAGCGAGAGGCGATCCCCGAAAGCGCCGAGGAGGCGCTGCGCGATTCCGGGCTCGCCCATCTTCTCGCCATCTCGGGCCTTCACATGGGGTTGGCGACGGGGCTCATATTCTTCACGCTGCGCGCGGGCCTCGCCCTCGTTGAGCCGCTCGCCCTGCGTTATCCGATCAAGAAATGGGCCGCGGCGGCGGCGCTCGGGGCCGGTCTGTTCTATCTCCTTTTATCCGGAGGCGGATGGTCGGCGCGGCGCGCTTTCATCATGACGTCGGTCGTCTTCGCGGCCATCATCGCCGATCGGCGCGCCCTTTCCCTGCGCAACGTCGCGATCGCCGCCTCGATCATTTTGCTGTCGACGCCCGAGGCGCTCTTCCAGCCGGGCTTTCAGATGTCCTTCGCCGCAGTCACCGCGCTGATCGCCGCTTATGAATGGTCGAACGCGCGTGCGGATCCCGACCGCAGCTTCTCCCTGGCGGCCCGTTTTCGTCGATATGCGGTTGGCGTCGCCGCGACCGACACGATCGCGGGCCTCGCGACTGCGCCCTTCGGGCTATATCACTTCAATCGCGCGGCGGTTTACAGCCTGCCCGCCAATCTCGCGGCGATGCCTCTGATGGCGTTCTGGATCATGCCGGCCGCAGTCGTCGGACTTCTGCTCGCGCCGTTCGGGCTCGACGCTCCGGCCTGGTGCCTTTCGGCGGCGGGAATGGACGTTGTTCTCTCGGTCAGCGCGCATGTCTCCTCGCGGCCGGGGGCGGTGCGCTTCACCGCCCAGTGGCCGCCGTCAGCGCTCATTGTGCTGACGATCGGCGGGCTCTGGTTCTGTCTTCAGACCGCGCGCTGGCGGTGGGCGGGCCTCGCAGCCGCGCCGGCCGCGGCGCTCCTGATCGCCGACGCGCGTCCGCCGGCGATCTTCATCGCCCGCGCCGGGGACAATGTAGGCGTCGTCGCCGCAGGGGCCGGCGCGCCCGGCCTTGCGGTGTTCGATCGCCGCAAAAGCCGTTTCGAGCAGCGCGCCTGGCGCGAATTCGCCGGCCTTGATCCGGCTGGCGGGCCGGACGGGGAGAGGGCGGCCGCGCTTGATGAGATCGCTCGCTGCGACGGTTATGGCTGCGTCGTTCGCCTCGCGCCGGAGATCGTGCTCGCGGTGTCCTCGCGGCCCGGCGACGCGGACGCGGACTGCGCGCGCGCCGACATCGTCGTCGCGCTTTATCCGGTCGCCCGACGGACCTTTGAGCGCTGCCGCGCGCGGATCGTCGACCGCCGCGCTGTCTGGAACGGCGGAGCCCACGCGATCTGGATCGACGAGCGGACGCGGCAGCCGACCATAAAGGCGGTCGCCGATCACCGCGGGACACGGCCGTGGACCCGCCAGCCGCCCTGAGGACGCCGGCCCGCCGGAAAGACGGACCGGGCGGGAATCCGCAACGGGCGGAGAACCTCGCGCTCGGCGCTTAAGGCTCAGTACCGGCGCATCAGGCCGACGAGCCGCCCTTGAACGGCGACCCGGTCAACGCCGTAAATCCGGGTTTCATAAGCGGGGTTCGCCGCCTCCAGGGCGATGGCCGCGCCCTTTTTGCGCAGGCGCTTCAGCGTCGCCTCCTCGCCGTCGACGAGGGCGACGACGATGTCGCCGGTCGACGCGTCGTCCTTGCGCTGAATGATGGCGAGGTCGCCGTCATGGATGCCCGCTTCGACCATCGAATCGCCCTGCACTTCGAGAATGTAGTGTTCGCCGCTTCCCATGAGGGCGGTTGGAGCGGCGATGCGCTCGACCTCGTGCTGGATCGCTTCGATCGGCGTGCCGGCTGCGATCCGTCCGAGAATCGGCAGGTCCGTCGTCTCGCGCTTCTCCGGCCGGGCGGCCGTCGCCCGGGATTGCGCTTTCCGTTTCGAAAAGTCGGGCTTGACGACGGACGCAACCCGCGCGCCCTTGCCGACTTCCGCGGAGGGCGAGCGCAGCACTTCGAGCGCGCGCGCGCGATGGGGCAGGCGCCTGATGAACCCGCGCTCCTCCAGCGCCATAATCAGCCGGTGGACGCCGGATTTCGATTTCAGCCCGAGAGCCTCCTTCATTTCCTCGAAGGACGGCGAGACCCCCGTCTCGGAGACGCGCTTGTCGATGAAACTCAGCAGTTGTTGTTGTTTTTTCGTCAGCATGACCGGCCTCGACACTCCTTCCGCCCCTGGGACCCCGGCCGGATTTCCGCGTCGCGCGCGCGTCGGCGCTCGCGGCGACAAAACGCACGGCTCCACGGAGAAAACGCACTGCTCCGCGGAGAAAGCGGGGCCGGACCGGCCGCGAAATGGACCGGAACAAATCATCAACGTTCTAATCATGTTCCAGACTGTCGTCAAGCCAGATTACGGAAACAATTGCGCTTTCGGGGATTGTCCCCAGCATGCGCGCCGGCGCTTCACCCGCCGCCGGATCAGCGCAGTTGCGCGTACGGGCTGTCGTCCGTCGCGGCGTGGCGAGGTCAGTCCGCGCCGCCGGCGAAGGCTGCGTCCGTCCGCGCCTCGCAGGCCGCGATCGCCGCGTCGAGCTTGAGGAGCCAGTCGTCGCCGTAATTTTCCACATACCATCCTCGCATGCCGGAGACGGCGTCGCGGAAGGCGCGTTTCTCCTCCGGAGTCGGCGCGTAGACCGTCCCGCCCGCCTCCGTGAACGCCTGATAGGCTTCGATCTGGCGGCGCATGGGAAGCGCGCGGGTGACCGTCTTGAGATGCTGGAACCCGTCGAAGACAATGCGCTGCCGCGCCCGCGAAAGCTCTTTCCATCCGTGTTCGGAGAACCACCAGAGCGCGCCCATATAGGCGTGTCCGTCGAGCGTCAGGTATTTGAGATGCTCGTGAAATTTCATGCCGACGATATCCTGAACGCCGTTCTTGGTGCCGACAACCATATTGGTTGCGAGACTTGTATAGACCTCGGACCAGGGAACAGGCGTCGGGTTGCCGCCGAGCTGGCGGACGAGTTCCTGCTGGATCGGGGCGGTCGTTGTGCGGATCTTCAGATTGCGGATGTCCTCCGGTTTGCGGATCTGTTTCGTCGTCGTTGCGAAATTGCGCCAGCCGCCCGTGTTGGAGACCACCATCAGCCGCAAGCCGAGATCGGCCCCGAGGACCGCGTCGCGGAGATCGTCGACGATCGCGCCGTCAAAGACGCATTCGGCGACGCGGTCGTCCCGGAAGACGTAAGGCAGATCAAAGACCTGACCGGGCCCGAATATGTTCCCCATGCCGCCGATCGTCGTCATGAAAACGTCGAGGACGCCCGACTGCATGTTCTCGATGCATTCGCGTTCGTTGCCGCAGAACTGGCCCGAGGTGAAGATCTCGACGGCGACGGCGCCGTTGGACCGGCTTTCGACGTAGTCCTTCAAGACCAGCGCGCCGTCATAGTCTTCGTCATCCGGCGAGCCCAAAATCCCGACACGGATCGTGTGGGCGGGCGTCTCCGCCGCGCTTGTGACGATTCCGATGGCGGCGCCGACGGCGATCAGGCCGTAAATGACGTTGAGGATGCGGTTGCGCGACATTGGTCGTCTCCTGATTATTTTACGCAAAACCGAGCCATCTCGGGATCGTCAGCGATACGGCCGGAAAATAGGTGATGAGGAAAATGACCGCGACCTCGACCGCCAGAAAAGGGGCCAACTCGATCGCGATCCGATCGGGCTTTTCCTCGGAGATCGACGAGGCCACGAAGAGAACGAGCCCCATGGGCGGGGTCGCAAGCCCGACGGTGAGGTTGACGCACATGACGATCGCGAAATGCAAGGGGTCCACGCCGAGGCCGGTGAAGATCGGCGCGAGGACCGGTCCGAGGATCAAAATCGCCGGTCCGGCGTCGAGAAACATGCCGATCACGAATAAAAAGAGATTGACGAGAAAGAGGAGGATCAGGACGTTGCTCGTCGTCCCGGTCAGCCCGTCGGCGATGGCCTCGGCGAGGCCGGAGACCGTGATGATCCAGGCGAAGGTGACGGCGGCGCCGACAAGGAGGAGGATCACGGCCGACTGCGCCGCCGCGTTTGTGAAGACCGCCGGCAGGTCGCGCACGGTCAGTGTCTTCATGACGAAGAGCGACACGATGATCGCGTAGACGGCGGCGACGGCGGCGGCTTCGGTCGGCGTGAAAACGCCGGCGAGGATCCCGCCGAGGAGGATCACCGGGGTCATCAGGGCGGGGAGGGTTTCGCGGAAGGTGACGCCGCGTTCGCTCCACGTCGCCTTTCGCGCGGCCGCCGGATAATTCCGCCGGCGCGCCAGAAATGCGGTCGCCGCCATGAGACCGCCGCAGACGAGGACGCCAGGGACGAGGCCCGCCGCGAACAGCCCGGCGACGGAGACGTTCATCACGAAAGCATAGATGATCATGATCCCCGAGGGCGGAATGATCGGTCCGATGACGGA
>CAZBOC010000164.1:0-6885 GCA_964493225.1 uncultured Caulobacterales bacterium
GCCATGGCCGGGTCGGCGCCTTCGCTCGCCGTCATCTTCGGACCGCCTTTCGCGTCGCTTCGCCGGGGGATTTAAGCCCGCGCGCCTTATCAATCGGTTAGAGTTATTGTCGGCCGGCGCTGAAAAAGGCAACGGGCGACGCGCGCCGCATCGAACCGCCGCCGGATCGAGGGTCCGCTTGACCTTCGATTGCTTGCAATTATCCTCCACGTCCTCCGGTTCGGATTCGCCCCTCTGGCGGAACTGGTAGACGCGCTGGATTCAAAATCCAGTTCCTTCGGGAGTGCCGGTTCGATTCCGGCGGGGGGCACCAGTCATGAGCTGAGCCGCGGTTGGTCCCGCGCTCGAAAGGCGGGCCCGTCAACCCGAAGCAGACGAGGAAGCTCCGAACGTCGCCTGACAAGCAATGCGCGTTACAGCGACGAACAGATCATCGCGATCCTTGACGCCGCCGGAACGCCTGGCGGCGTTCCGGACGTAAAGGGGTAAAGAAGCAAGGGGTAAGCTTGAGCCTTACGGCTCAAGCGTCCTGGCGACACGGAACCCACTACCCATGAACGAACCACTGTCGCTTTTGCGAGAAGCCGAGCGAATGTAAGGCGCGGTCGTATTCCACCAGCCGCCGCGGTTCACCCGACTACAATCAAGATCACCCTGCATATCAATATTTTTCGTGACGACGGGGTTTACGCGATAGCAGGTATTGGTCCACTCAAAAATATTACTGTGCATGTCATGGAGACCGAATGCGTTTGGCCAAAACGAACCCACTCGCCAAGCGCCGCGCTGCTTGCAAGAAGCGGCGGCAAAGCTATGGCGATCGCCTTCACCCTGATCGAGACCGCCAAGCTCAACAACGTCGATCCGCAGGCCTGGCTCACCTAAGTGCTCGGCCAAATCACCGACCACAAGATCACCCGCCTCGACGAACTCCTCCCATGGCGTTACGCTGCCACAGCAGCTTAGCTGGGGTCTGTCGGGCGCGTTAGGCCGTGTTCAACGGACGGTCACGTTTCGCCATGCTTCTTTCCTTTCCTTAAATTAAAGCTGGGGTGCGCATGCATCCCTGCCCTTCGGCGAGAACGGGGGGTGCAAACGGAAAGGAAAATCGACAGGGTTGGTGCGGCCCGCAGCGAAGCGAGGACACGGCCCTGTCTATTTTGCTTGAATTGCGCTGAGGGGCTGGCCCCTAAGTCAATAAAAGATGCCCGCCGAAGGCGGACGAATTCTAACCATTGCGCATGCAGGTGAAGTCGCCAGGATCAACGATATCGACCTATCCGATAGTAAAGTTTATCGGACATCTTGCTGCCATGCATCGCATGTTACAATTGCTGTTGCAGCAACGTCTGGTCTCTTGAAGGGAGCGGAAGTGTCTACGTTTCCATCTTCATCCTCTGAAATGAACCTCCGCCATTCTGCTGGCTGACCATAGCTTGAAGCTCCACCCAACCTTACCGCCGTATAAAAATGCGCGCGAATAAGGCGATTAACGCCCGTTTCTTCCATCAACGCGAGAAAAATTATGTCTGCTTTTCTTCGTTCCCCGACCTCGCCCACGGCATACAGCCAGTCATGCACAACGGCCGCGTGCGGAGCTTCGAAATTCGGGGAAAGTGCAGAAGAGACAAACGCCCAATCGGGAATAGAAAATAGGTCCGTGGCATATGTTTCGGGCACTGAAAATAATTCACCTGTTTTCAAAAAACAAACATCTACAGACTCCGCCAAGCTGTAGAGCCTTTTTCCACGCCAACTCACAGAGCGGACAGTTGTGAAGGACAAATACATATCGTTGTCCAAGACAACACGTCGCTCGTCTTTTGGTCCTGCCTCTGCGACAACGAGCGCCTCGAAAAGTATAACGAGACCGATCGAATAAAATAATAATACGACTAATGCAAAAATTTGCTTCATTTTTCTTGTCTGCACTTACTTCCAAGTTTCGCAAATATTATGTACCATAAAGGACGTTATGGTACACTAAACGTCATGTAAAACGAGCTCCCTCACTCCGCCGGCGCCTCCAGGACCAATTCGGCCAATGATTTCGCAAGCTCGCGAACGCCGGCCTCGCTGTTGCGCGAGCCGTCATTGGCCGCAACCAGCACGCCGGCCCCTTGCTCCGGATAAAGGCGGATCACGGCGAACCACATTGTGTTGGAGCCGGCATGGGACAGGAAAGGGCGCCCGACCTCGTCCTCCCTCACCCCCCATCCCATGGCGTAGGAAAAGTCGCCCGCATCCACCGCCGGGCTGTGAAGTCGCTCATAGGTTTCGCGCAGCAGCAGCCGGCCTGCGCCGGTCGGGCCTTTGAGGTGGTCGATGGCGAACTTCGCCCAGTCGCGCAGGCTGACATGCACCGTGCCCGCCGGCCCGTAGAGTTCGAGATTGTCCGCGCCCGGACCCGGGGCCACGGCCGAGCGGCCCCCGAGCCCTCTGCGATGGCCGCGCGGCTGATCGACGACGTCTTTGCGGCCCGGAGCGCCGAAGCCGAACGCGGCGACGCCGAGCGGCGCGAAAACCTCCCGCTCCAGAAGCGTCTCAAATGCCTCGCCGGTCACCGCCTCGGCGGCCGCGCCGGCCAGGATGTAGCCCAGATTCGAGTAAGCGAAGCGCGCGCCCGGCTCTCGCGCGGGCGCGCCGTTCAGAAGCTCGCGCACCAGCCGCGATCGCTGCTCGCGCGCGGGCTGCGACGAGCCTCGGTATCGGATCCGGTCGATGATCCCGAGATTGGCTTTGATCCCGGACGTGTGCGTCAGCAGATCCGCAATCGTCACGCCGCGAATGTCGGGATGCATGTCGGGCGTCGCGGCGCCGAAAAGCTCCTCCATGGTGCTGTCGAAACTCAGCGCCTCCTGTTCGACGAGGCGCGCGATAAGGGTGGCGGTCATGGCCTTTGCGTTCGACCCGATATGCCAGAGATCGGATTTCTCCACCGCCACGCCGGTTCCGACAGCGCGCTCGCCTGCGACGGCGAGCGCTTGAACGCGTCCATCGGCGATGAGCAGCGCGCCGAGGCCAGGAACGCCTCGGGCCGCGCGGGTCGCGCTGACCCTGGTCTGCAGCTCGACGGCAAGGTCTGCGCGCGGCGCCTTTTCGGCGAAAGCCGCCTGCGATCCGCTGATCGTCAAAACGGCCAGAAGGCCGATGAGCCAGCCGCCGCGCATCATCCTGAAACGCTCCCTTGTCGCTTCGGCGCAAAATTCACCAGGCCGCGCCGCCGGCAGCCAGATCCGGCCGCGTATTGCGCCTTCGGAACCGGATCGGCCGCCCTCGCTGCTTCAGGCGTGGCGCCCGTTGAACCGCCTCGCTCGACCCCGGGGCCCGCCCCTGGAGCTCACGCCGGCCGCCGGTTGCGCGCCCAGACGGACCAGTTCAGCGCCAGCGCTAGCGAGACCCACAATAGGTAGGGCGACATCAGCAGGCCTGACAGTGCGTCGAAGTGCCAGAAATACGCCGTGGTGACGGCTACGGCGCTCCACAAGGCGGCGATGACCAATCCCGCTGCGGCGATGCGGTGCAGTCCGAAGAAGACGCCGGACCAGAGGGTGTTGATCGTGATCTGGAGCGTCCAGAAGGCGAGCGCGAGGCTGGTTCCCGGCATGTCGGCGACACGCGCCGCCGCGAGCGACATGGCGAGGTACAGGAACGTCCAGACGATCGGAAAGATCCAGTCGGGCGGCGTCCACGGTGGTTTGGAGAGGTCGCTGTACCATTCACCGGGCCGAAACAGGGCCCCGGCCGTCGCCGGAGCGGCGCAGCAGGCGAGATAGGTCAGAAAGAGCGCCGGGTCCATTGTGGCAAGTCTGGCTGAACCGTCGTCCTGCAGCAACTCCCTTGTTGCTTTGCGCGTCGCGCGCGACGGACTTCATCTGGCGCCGGCCAGGAAAAAAAGGGCCCCTGAGAGAGGCCCTTTCCGATTCTAATAGGCGATCGCCTATCGCCGCAGCTGCGGATCTTTCCTCACCGCTGGGCGCTGCGGTCCCTGCGATTGCGCCGCCGCTTCTTCTTGGGATCGCCGGCGTTGTTGTCGATGAAGTTGTTTGTGATCTTCGGCTCGAGACCGTCGCGGATGAAGATGGAAAGGCCGGCGTTGCCGACGATTTCATTGTCTTCGATCAGACCGTTGGTCCCGAACGGGATCGCGACGCCGTCGCCGTTGTTCTTTACGATCTCATTGTAGCGCACGAGCGAGAGTTTCGCGTGCTTGTCGAGGATGATCCCGGCGCCCTTGTTGTTGCGGATTTTGTTGCCGATAAGCGCCGCTTCTCCGTAACCGGACGATTTCACCCCCGAATCGAGATTGTCGAAGATCTCGTTGCCGGCGACCACGACGTCGGCGCGGCTGCCCGATGCGATGTCGACGCCGATTTTGTTGTTGGCGATCTTGTTGTCGATGATCGAGGTGTTCATCAGGGAATGAACCTGGTCGACGTAAACGCCCTCGGAGCCGGCGGAAATGCGGTTCTTCTTCAGCGTCACGGTCCCGCCCGAAATGCGCACGGCCGGGCGCGTCGTCGAACCGATGACGTTGCTCTCCTTGAGCGTGAAGACGCCTTGCTCGACATTGACGCAGGCCGGCGCGGCGGAATTTATCTTGGCGGCGAACTGCACGTTTGCGACGACCGCGTGGGCGGTCCCCTGTTCCGGGGTGAAGCTGAGGCAGGACTGGTTCATCGGCGCGTTGATCTCCACGCCCGAGCCGGGCCCCCGATCACCCTGGATGAAGACGGATTTGTCGAGGCTGATGCTCTCATTGTAGACGCCGTGCATCACATAAACGACGCCGCCTTCGGCGACGTCCTTCACGGCCTTTGCGATCGACGTGTAAGGGCCGGGCCCGTTGACGTCGACGATGATCTGTTTCGGACCCTTCTTGTCCTTTTTCTTCTCCCCTGCGGACGTGGACCCCGTACCGGGTTCGCGGATCGGGAAGCCGCCGAGGGACTGGGCTTGCGCTGCTCCGGCGGCGATCAGAACAAGGCCGCTGGCGGCGATCACCGATGCAAATACGCGTTTCATGTCACTTTCCCCTTATTCTCGCCGGCCGATCAGTCGAAATTCCGCGGCGCTTCGAATTCAAGCTTGCGCAGCGCGTCATAGGCCGGCTTGTAGCCGAGGGCGTAGGCGCGCTGCAGGTGGACGGCGGATTTCGAGCGGTCAGGCGTAACCTCGTTGAGGCCGGTCGATCCGTCGCGATAGAGAATGCCGAGGGCGTAGTGGGCGATGGCGAGATCCTGGTCGGCCGCCTTGGTCAGCCACTTGACCGCTTCCGCGCCATTCTGTTCCACGCCGATTCCGCGCGCGCTCATCACGCCGAGCACGTACTGGGCCATTTCGTCTTCGTTCTTCGCCGCGGCCTTGAACAGATCGACGGTCTGGCGGGCGGAAAGAACGCCGGTGCGCACCGCCTGCTTTTCCGCATCGGTCAGGTCGCGATCCTGTTTGACCTGGGAGAACTGGAAGCGGCGGATGGCTTCGCGCGTTTGCGGGCCCATCTTGTTGTCGATCGCCCCGTAATAAAGGCCGAGCGAGCGCAGGGCGCGCTGGATAAGCTCGACGTCGACGTCCGAGACGGCCTCGAGCGCTTCTTCAAGCTTCAGCTCCTCGAGTTCCTTCTTGATGCGCGCGAGTTCTTTCTGCTGGTTCGTCTGGCCCTGGTGCTCGACGGGGAGCGGCGGCTGCCAGTTTGCGGCGGCCTCGACCGCGGCCTTGATCTCCTTGCCGGTCATCAGGGGCTCGAGATATTCAAAGGCCGCACTGGCCTCGCCGACGCCGCGCGCCTTGGCGAGCTCGAACATCTGGAGAGCCTTGGTGTTGTTCTTCGAAACGCCCGAGCCTTCCTGATAAAGCTTGCCGAGCCGGAAGATGTCATAGGGGCTGCCGCGCTCGAAGGTTTCCGAAACGAGCTTTTCGGCTTTCTTCACGTCGCTCGTGCTCATGCGGAAACGGATCTCCGGCAGGCGCTGTTCCGCGAGAATGCGCGCATTGACCTCGGCGGCGGTTGGTTGCTGGTAGGCCGTGAAATCGTGATAGGCGGCGAGCGTGTACCACATGAGCGCGCGCACGTTGTCGACCGGGATTTCCTCGATCGGCACGGCCGCCTTGGCCGCGCCCTCCAGGATCTTGCCGGAATAGATGTCGCCGAGCACCTTTTTCGAGCGGACGTCCCCGGCCACGGCGAAGCGCTCCCAGATGTCGATCGCCTGGGCGTACTGACCTTTCTGATAGGCGACCATGCCCGTGTTGTAGTCCGCCAGGGCGCCGCCTGCGCTCGCCAGTGCGAGCGCGGATCCGGCGGCGAGGGCTTTCGCCATGCGGCTCAATACGGTCTTTCCAGTCACGTTGCTTTTCCTCATTACCCCGGCTCCCCTGATGCGGCGGCCGAAGGAACCGCCGAGACCCCGGCCGCTTCAGCCTTGCGAATTCGAAATAGAGCACGGAAGCCCGCGCCCCGCCATATTAACGTTTACCATCATGAATTGGAAAAAGGGACCCCTCAGAGAGTTTTGTCGGGGCCGTGCGTCACCCCGAAACAGGGCGATTTTCCGACCTTGTGACCAGAAAGACGCAAGCCCCGTCCCGATCCTCGAGGCGACGCGCGTCGTGGCCCCCTTCGGAGCAGAAATGGGGAATGTCGACAGCGGCGATCGGATCGTCGGCGATGACGAGAAAATGCGCCCCCGGTCCGGCCCGCCGCAGCGCCGCCTCGAGCTTTACGACGGGGATGGGGCAGCGATGGCCGGTCAAATCGAGGGTTTCCATGTCTGAAGCGGCCATGCCGGCGAGCGTTCCTTCGATCGGCGGCGCTTCGCAAGGGGGCGGCCAAAAAAAACGCCCCGCCGGTGTGGCGGGGCGCTGATCAGCCAGACGGCGTCGACC
>CAZBOC010000165.1:0-6837 GCA_964493225.1 uncultured Caulobacterales bacterium
CAGAACGTAACCCATGAAGGCCGTCGCCATCATCAGCAGAAAGATGATCACGCCGAGGATCCACAACACTTCGCGCGGCTCCTTGTATGATCCGTAATACAGCCCTCTGAACATGTGAAGGTAGACGGCGATGAAGAACATCGACGCCCCGTTCATGTGAACGTAACGCATCAACCAGCCGTAATTCACGTCCCGCATGATATGCTCGACGCTCTCGAAAGCGAACGCAGTGTGCGCCGTGTAGTGCATCGCCAGAACGACGCCGGTCACGATCTGAACCACAAGGCAGACGGCGAGGATAGCGCCGAAAGTGTACCAGTAGTTCAGGTTTTTCGGCGTCGGGAAGTCAACGAAGCTGTCATAGGCCAGTCGAACGATCGGCAGCCGCTTGTCCAGCCATTTTTCGATACCCGTGCCGGGAACATAAGTGGATTCATGAGCCATGGATTGTAGCGCTCCTATCCGATTTTGATGACGGTGTCGGTGACGAATTCATAAGGCGGGATGGGGAGGTTTTCCGGAGCCGGCCCTTTGCGAATGCGACCTGCGGTGTCGTAGTGCGAGCCGTGGCAGGGGCAGAACCAGCCATTGTAATCGCCTCGGCTTTCGCCCTGTTCGGTGCCGAGCGGCACGCAGCCGAGATGGGTGCAGACGCCGACGACGACCATATAGGCGGGGTTGATCGTGCGGTTGTCGTCACTCGCCTCAGCCCCGCCGGAGACATTGTCGTTGCGCGCTTCATCGTCCTTCAGCGCGGTGACCGGCGTTTTCTTCGCCTCGGCGATCTCCTCTTCGGTGCGGTGTCGGATGAAGACGGGCTTTCCCTGCCACATGACCTTGATCGCCTCGCCGACGCCAAGGCTCGCAATATCGACTTCCTTGGTGGCGAGGGCCCGAACGGACGCGTCGGGGTTCATTTGATGCACCAGCGGGACGATCGCGCCGACCACGGCCATGCCGGAAGCGCCTGCCGCCAAAAGGTGAATAAAGTCTCGACGCGTGGTTTCTTCAGTTTCGTTTTCCGTCGTGGCGGTCATTGCGTTTCGTCCTCTGTTCACACAAACGATATACGCTCGAATTGGGAGCGGGGATTACGCCGCTTCTCCTATCTAGCGGCGCCCTTTCTCCCGACCATGCGGCCCAGCGTCGCGAACGCCGCGCGCCCCCGGAACGTCGCGCGCCCCGCAGAAGGCTCCCCCTCGTTTTGAGACTGGTCCTGTTTCAACCCGATATCGCTCACAATGTCGGAGCGGCGATCCGCATCGCCGCCTGTTTCGGTGCGGGCGTCGACATTATCGAACCCTGCGGATTTCCTCTTCGCGCGAAGGCGATCCGCCGCGTGGCGATGGATTATAGCCTGCTCGCGCCGCCTGTCATCCACGCGAGCTGGGAGCGTTTTCAGGAAAGCCCTGAACGGCGCGCCGGGCGGCTGGTGCTCTTGACGACGACCGGCGACGCCAGTCTATGGGACGCCAGATTTCGCGTCGGCGACCTGATCGTGGCCGGCCGGGAATCGGCTGGCGCTCCCGAAGCGGTGCACAGCGCCGCCGACGCCCGCGTCCGCATTCCGATGGCCGGGGGCGCGCGCTCGCTCAACGTCTCCGTGGCCGCCGCCGTGGCGCTCGCCGAGGCGCGCAGACAAACAGGCTGGCCGGCGCGTTGAGCGAGACGAGGTGTTCGATAATGGAGGAGCGTTCTGGTGGAGCTCGAGGAAAGAAAACAAGTCGCCCGGGTCTGGTTCGAGGATCTTCGCGACCGGTTGTGTGCAGCGTTTGAGGAAATCGAGGATGAAGCGGGCGCGCTATACGGGGACGCGGCGCCGGGCCGCTTCGAGCGCACGCCCTGGCGACGCGGGGACGGCGCGGCCGACGAGGGCGGCGGCGTCATGTCCATCCTGAAGGGACGCGTGTTTGAAAAGGCGGGGGTGCACGCCTCAACCGTTTTCGGAGAATTTTCCGAACAGTTTCGCGCGCAGATCCCGGGGGCCGAAGAGGACCCGCGCTTCTGGGCGTCGGGCGTCTCCTTGATCGTCCATCCGCGCAATCCCCACGTCCCCGCCGCGCACATGAACACGCGTATGATCGTCACGACGAAGTCCTGGTTCGGCGGCGGCGGCGATCTCAACCCGATGATGGACCGCTACCGGTCTGAGGATCATGAGGATACGCGGGAGTTTCACGCCGCCATGGCTCGCGCCTGCGACGCCCATGACGCGGATTTCTATCAGCGCTTCAAGGAATGGTGCGACGAATACTTCCATCTGCCCCACCGGGACGAGCCGCGGGGCGTGGGCGGCATTTTCTACGATCGCCACGATACCGGCGACTGGAACGCGGATTTCGCCTTCACGAAAGACGTGGGGCTGGCGTTCCTCGACGCCTATCCGGCGCTGGTGCGCAAGCGGCTTGAGACGCCCTGGAGCGACGAGGATCGGGCGGAACAGCTCGTCCGCCGAGGGCGCTACGCCGAATACAACCTGCTCTACGACCGAGGCACGGTCTTCGGACTTCAGACCGGGGGCAATGTCGACGCCATCCTTTCGTCGCTCCCGCCGGTCGCAACCTGGCCCTGACGATCGTTCTGACCGATGACGCGCGGGATCACGTCACGCCGGCGCGCGCTCTCCGTTCGCCCCGCGGTCCGGATCGAAACCCCTTTGGAATCACGAGCGCCGGAGCGGCAGCCCCGCGATTCCCGGCGCAATCCTACCGCCCGCGAACGCCCGCTAGGCCGGCGATCAGAGTCAGGAGGCCGGCCCCAAAGGCGAGATAGGTGCCCCACTCTATCCGCGAGGCCCCGCCGTCGGCGCCCAAAAGCGTCATGCCGAAAAATCCGATGGCCGCCATCGTCACCAGCCCGGCGAGGATCGTCACGAAGCTCGTGGCCCGACCGATGAGCGGAAGAAGGCCGACGACGCCGAGGACTGCGGCGACGGCGCTGAGACCGACCGCCGCGGCGAGCCCCAGCCCCTTGAGCTCCGCCTTTGGCTCGCACTCGCCCGAAACCGATATTTTGCCGGAACGCCAGCACGATACGGCGGGCTTCACCAGGGCGTAGCCGGCCACCTGGTTGCTTGTTTCAACGCCCTGCACGTCATCAAACGCAGCCGGCGTCTTGTAAATCGGCGTGAAAAGGATCGCCGCGATGACGGCGAGCGGCAGAATAATGCGTGTCATGTCGAACCCCGTTGACCCCTCAGTTCAAGCTGCAACATTAACGGTTTGGCAGGCATAAGCCAAGGCGAATGTGCGTTTTTGGGACGGCCCGGACCAATCCGCGGCGCGGATCCCGGCTCGGGCCCTGGCTTGCGCGAGGGGTGGTTTTCCAGGGAGGGATCGCAGCTCAGGGAGTGGCTTATGGCCTCGAATTTTCGTCTCGCCGCGGTGCAATCGGCCCCGGTCCTTTTCGACAGGGCGGCGTCGGCGGAAAAGGCCTGCGCGCTAATTCTGAAGGCCGGCAAGGACGGCGCCGACCTCGCCGTATTCGGCGAAAGCTGGCTGCCGGGCTATCCGTACTGGGTGGAGGGCGGCGTGCAGGACCTGACATGGGAGGCGAGCGCGGCCTACCTCGAAGCCGCCGTCGATCTTGACGGGCCGGAAGTCGACGCGCTTTGCGACGCGGCGGCCGAAGCCGGAACCGACGTCGTCATCGGCGTCGCCGAGCGCGATCCCTTCACGGAAGGAACGGCCTATTGCACGGCGCTCACGATCGGGCGGGAAGGCTTCATCCTCAACCGCCACCGCAAGTTGAAACCGACCCACGCCGAGCGGATCATCTGGGGCGACGGCGACGGCGACGGGCTGAAGGTTCTGGCCCGCGACTACGCGAGGATCAGCGCCCTGAATTGCTGGGAGCACCAGATGATGCTGCCGGCCTACGCCCTCGCCGCGCGGGGAAGCCAGGTCCACGCCGCCCTCTGGCCGGGATGGGAGAAAACCCCGCGCGCCGGCGAGTATTGCTGGGCGCGCCAGCATCTTCTCTCGCGCGCTTTCGCGAGCCAGGCGGCGGCTTACGTCGTCTGCGCCGCGGGCCTGCGCCTCGAACAGCACATACCCGAACGCTGGCGGCCCCTCGGCGTCTGGGAGCATGCGGGCCATTCCGCCATCATCGACCCGCGCGGCGAAATCATCGCCGGCCCCGCAGAGGGCGAGGAGATTCTGATCGCGGAGGGATCGCTCGACGTGGTGCGGGCCGCGAAGGCCGCATGCGACATCGCCGGACACTATTCACGCCCCGACATTTTCAGGTTGATCGTCAATGACGAAAGCGCCGAGCGCCGCATCGTTCTCGCCAGTGAAGAGGAAGACGACGATGCGGACCTCGCCGAAATCCTGCGCGACTTCGACGACGACGACGACTTCCTGAATTAACGCGCCGCGCGCCGCGCGAGCAGCGGATCGAGAACGGCGTCGAACCGCGCCAGCTGGCGCCGCCAGGAATAGTCGCGGAGGATGCGCGCCCGGGCCGCCGCGCCGATCGCTCGGCGGCGGCCGGCGTCGTCAAGAAGGTCGCACACGGATCGAGCGAATGAGTCGGCGCCGTCGGCGATCACGAGTTCCTCGCCGGGCGCGGCGTCGATCCCTTCGGCCGCCGCCGGCGTCGCGACGACGGGCCGCGCCATGGCCATCGCCTCAAGCACCTTGTTCTGGACACCGCGGGCGACGCGCATCGGCGCGACGGCGAGCCGCGCCGCTTTCAGAAACGGCCTGACATCGCGAACGCGGCCCGTCACCGCGACGCCCGGCTCGGCGGCGAGCGCGCGCACCTGCCTGACCGGGCGCGCGCCGACGATAGCGAGAGTCGCGTGCGGCTGGCTCGCGCGCACGGCGGGCCAGCATTCGTTGACAAACCAGACAGCCGCATCGGCGTTCGCCCAGTAGTCCATCGCCCCGACGAACACAATCTCGGCCTTCGGCGCGTCTCCCCCAGGATCCTCTCCGTCCGGATCGAAAAAGTCCGTGTCTGTTCCGTTTCCGTACCAGTGCGGATGGCCTTGGCCGGCGGCGAGGACCCGCGCCTCCTCCGGGCTCACGGCGAAGGCCGCGTCGCTCCACGCGATCATCTCTCTTTCCGCCTTCGCGAGGCGCCTGCCCTCACGGGCGTAAATCATGGCCATCAGGCCTTTTCGACGCTCCGCATACTGCTTCCATTTCGCGGAATCCGCATCGCACAGATCTATGATCCGTATGCCACCTTCACGCGGCCGTGCAATATATTGCGCCATGGACGAGGAAAAGGCGATTTCCGCAGCGACGCCCCGATCACGTGCGGCGCTCACCCATCGCGCCATGGCGGCGTCGCGGTAATAGGGCATCGTCAGCGGCGCGCCGGTCAGAAACCCGCGCGCGCTTTTCAGGCGCGCGATCCGCGGATCGAGCCGGCGGAACAGCGCGCTCGCGCATTGCGAGCGCAGAAAGTCTCTATGCTGTAGATCTTCGGGATCGTCGACGAAACAGCCGAGATGCACATCGAAGCGGGCGCGCAGATGCTGGAAAAGCCGCCAGGAGCGGATCTTGTCGCCCTTGTCCGGCGGATAGGGTATTCGATGGGCGAGGAAGAGAACTTCCGGTCGCGCCGCCTTCCCCGGCGAAGGGTCGCGGCCCGGGGGCGCGCTCACGCCGCGGCGCGGGCCGCGTGGCCGAAAAGCGCATGGTCGATCCGTCCCCAGGGGAAATCGCCGAGGAGGCGCGCGACCTTGCCCTCCATGCGCGACAGGTTGAGGTAATGTCTGAGCCGCGCGCGCGGCGAGGCGGACCTGATCCGCGGCTGGCCGGGATCGATCTCCCAGGGATGAAAATAGAATATGACGGGCCCATCAAGGCTCGCCGCCGCCCGCTCGACCAGCGCCTTGCCGACGGCGTAAGGCGCCGCGCGAAACCATCCGCCGCCGGCGGCGCTGACGCGCCGGCCGAACAACGCCGCCGTCGCAACCGGGGCCTCGACGAAGGGCGAACCCTCAAGCGGGCGATAGGGCGCGCGCGGCCCGTCCGGGTCGCCGTAATGGTCGTGGGCGATCGGGTGCGCGCTCGACGAATAGGCGTAGCCGAGCTCCGAAAGGACGCGGTGGGCGAAGGGCGCGCGCGCGTCTATGGAGAATCCCGGCGCGCGATAGCCGGCGACGCGGACGCCGGCGACGTCCTCAAGGATCTTTTTCGCCCGCCCGGCGTCTACGCGGAATTCCTCCTCACCCTGATCGAAGACCTTGGCGTGGTCATAGCCGTGGGAGGCCAGTTCATGACCCCGCGCGACGATCTCGCGTATCAGGCCCGGGGCCCGCTCGGCGACCCAGCCGAGCGTGAAGAACGTGGCGCTGACGCCCTTTTCGTCGAAAAGATCAAGGATGCGCGCCGTCGCGCGTTCAAACCGGCAGTCGAAGCCGTCCCAGCTCCGGCGATGGATCACATCGGAAAACGCCCATACCTGGAAATAATCCTCGACGTCGACCGACATGGCGAATTTGGGCGCGGCCCCGCTCGGCCGGCATCGCGTTACCCTCTCCCCCGCTCTTTTGTCCCCCAGCCTCGCCATCGCCCGCGGTCTCCTCCCGACAACCGCTCAGCCTTCTCGGACCGCCGCCAGAAGGCTTTCGGCGCGTGAAAGGCTCGCGGAGATCTTCGCCTGCCGATCCCGGCGGCGACGATCCGCCTCCGACAGGGATCTCCTGACCTGCGTCAGATTCGAATGGGCCGATTTCAGTTCGTCCCTGGTTTCGTTGATCGATCTGATCACGGACTGGCGCCAACCCTTCGCATCTTCATCGAACCGGGGCGCGTCAAGCTCGCCCTCCGCCCGGAGCTCGGGCTCGAGGTCCTCGTAGCGGCCGTAGGCGTCCTTGCG
>CAZBOC010000166.1:0-5029 GCA_964493225.1 uncultured Caulobacterales bacterium
TCCTCGTAGACTGAAAAGACGTTCGCGCCCCCCGCCTGAACGGTCATCGTCGTTTGAGCCGCGTTCGGATCTTCAAGGGCGAAGACGTCGCCCGCCCAGCGAACAAAGACCATTCCTTCCGGCGGCGTCGCGGTTACGGGAATGATCGTCCCGACACGGACATAGCGTGTGACCTCGCCGTTGACCGTCGCGCGGGCGATCATCTCTTCTTCGAGGGCCATCTCAATCGCGCGTTCGCGAACGCGCTCGCGCAGGCGATTGCGCAGATCGCGCGCCGGCTCGGCGGCGACGTTGCGCCCTGTCGTCCGGCGCAAGTCTTCCGGGAGGCTGGAGTTCTTCGTCAGGTTCGGGGTCGTCCCGCCCGGCGAGGCGGGCGCGGGCGGCGCGGCCTTCGCGGCGGCGCCCGGCGCGGCGGGCGCGCTCGCTCCCTGGTAGAGCGTGGCCGGAGCCGCCGCGCCGGGCGCGCGAACGAAGACGCTCGGCGCATCCGCCGCGTCGCCGGCCTCGATGACGATTGAAATCTCGCCGACGCCCAGCGCTACGGAAGCCGTCGCTGGCGCGCCGGAGCCGTTGATGATTTCGGCGCCGTCGATCACGAGCCGGCCGCCCGACGCCGCGGAAAGAGCGAACTGGTAAATGCCCGCTTTCTCGATATCGAGGGCTCCGGTGACGCGCGCGCCGTCGTCTTCGAGCGTAACGTTCTCCAGAAGATCGGCCCATGCCGACGGGGCGGCGAGCCCCATCGCGACCAAGGCGGCTGCAAGGCCGGCGGAGTTGCGCATCATGCCCATAGATCCAGTCCCGAAAGTTGCGTTCCGGGTAGGGACGATGGCGTGAAAAAAATAATCCGCCGTAAGACCGGATGGTGCAATTAACCGGATAAATTAACGAAAATTCGCAGCCAATTTTATCGACCGTCCGAAAGCCGCGAATTTTCGGCGATTTTTCGTCGAAACGGTCCGTTATTCATGTTTTGCTTGACAAAAATTAAGCTAAGTACGGTGAAAAAAGACCGTGCACAAATTAAGATAGTTTCCGTTCTAATGCCGGAAGACCCATAAACGGGCGCTCAAGTAGTTCCACAAAAAGACGATCGGGACCGACGCGGTCTTGGCGACGAGGTCGGGGAGAAACAGGGCGAAGAGGCCGACAAGGCCCGTCGACAATGTCAGGCCGACAAAGTTCGTCGCGACGAACTGGAGCGCCTGGCGGCCGGCGTGTCCGTTCGACCGGAAGGTCCACGACCGGTTGAGGACGAAACTCGTCGCGACGCCGCTGGAATAGGAGACGAGATTGGCCCCTGCGGGCGGTGCGCCGAGCAATTTCGTGAGGGCGGCGAAAATGGCGAAATCGATCGCGGTCGTCAGCGCGCCGACGGTTGCGAATTTGAGTATGCTCGCATCGAGCCGTGCGCGTAGCGCCGAGACCTTGCGCATGACGGCCGCCACGCGGCGCGCCTACTCTGCCAGAAGCCTTTTCGGCGCGGCGCGCCCGCCGCCGGCGTCAGGGACGGCCGCTTCCAGATCCGCCGGCGCCGCCCGGAGCCGGTCCGCCGCGCCTTCGGCGTTCACCGTCTTTTCAACGATCGGCGTCGGGCGGCGCTTCGATTGCATGAAGATGCGGCCGAGATACTCCCCGATGATGCCGAGGAACATAGCGTTCAGCATGATCGACATCAGGAGGAGCACGGTCGTTGTCGCGAAACCCGCGGGCCAGTCCTGACCGAAGAGGAGCTTGCCGATGAGGTAAATGAAAATGACGAAAAAGGTGAGCGTTGCAATGACGATGCTGGTGATCGACGCGACGCGCAGCGGCACCAGCGAATGATTGAGGACGCCGTCTACAGCGAGGGCGAGCATCGCCTTGAAAGGAAACTTGCTTTCTCCCGCGACCCGATCCTGGCGATCATATTCGAAGCCGACCTGGCTGAAGCCCATGGAGGAGATGAGCCCGCGCAGATAGGGGGAGGTGTCGTCGACCTTCTTCAACTCATCGAGAATGCAGCGATCGACGAGGCGGAATTCGCCAGCATCGATGGGCAGCTCGTCGTCGCTCAATGCGCTGATGAAGCGGTAGAACACGCGACGCGTCGCGGCGACGAGCGGGCCGTCCTTGAGACTTTTGCGCACGCCGTAGACAACGGCGTGGCCCTCCTCCCATTTCTCCAGCATTTGCGGGATCAGCTCCGGCGGGTCCTGCAGGTCGCAGTCGATCTGGACCGAACAGTCGCCGCGCGCGCTTTTATAGGCGACAAGAAGGGATCGCTGGTAGCCGACATTGCGCGAGAAGCGGATGACGCGCACGCGCGGGTCCTTTTGGCCGATGTCGTTGAGGAGCTCGAAGGTCCGATCCGTGGAGTGATTGTCAGTGAAGACAATTTCGAAATCATAGTCGGGAAGCGAACGGAACGCCGCGATTATCGCGCGATAGGCCCGTTCGACGTTCAACTCCTCGTTGAAAGCGGGAACAAGTACGGAAACGAGTTTTTTCTGCGGCGCGTTCATCGGCGGGCTCCCTCACTCTCTGCACGCGTTCTGATGCAAGAAACGAGGCGGCTCAAGCCTTCCTCGAGACTGATCCGCTCGTTTTGTCGTCAGGCGTTGCGTCCTTTTGACAGCCCGGCGCCAATCCGGGAACGGTTTCGGGGCTCTGTGCTTTGTTGTCGGGAAGGAACGCATGCGGCGCGGCGCCGAGTGGACAAGGCGGGCAAAGAATGTGCGGCGCCGCGCTCCGAGCCTGTCTGACGCGGAGGCCCGGTTGGGACGCCCGATCGCGGCCCCTTGGCCGGCGATCGCGACCATCGCAGCGGCCTCAGTGACGTCGTGAACATTCAAGTCCCGGCGGCCGC
Source organism: uncultured Caulobacterales bacterium (assembly GCA_964493225.1). Lineage (GTDB taxonomy): Bacteria > Pseudomonadota > Alphaproteobacteria > Caulobacterales > Parvularculaceae > JAJFFW01. The sequence goes on from CAZBOC010000166.1 coordinate 2,849, forward strand.
TGCAACTCACTGAGCGCCCTTGTAATGGGCGACCGCCTCGAGCGGCGAAATGGCGGTCTGCGACTTCCGGCCATAGAAAAAGACCCCGCTCGCCCCGTCGATCGCGTAGGCTTCCGGGATCAGATTGTCGAGATATTGCGCCCAGAAACAGGCGAGCTTGGCGATTTTGCCCGCAGCGCGGGAGCGGAAAACGCTCCTGAACAGATAATCCGCCGACCACATGAATTGCTGGCCGGGCCCGCCATTCGCGCCCGAGTCGATCCGCTCGAAGCGACGGAACAGGTAGCGGTGCCCGCTTTCGGAAAAGCGCGTGAAATCGTAAGCGCCTTCGTGCACCTGCTGCATGAACGGCGTTTCCGCATAGACGAGCCCGTCAGGTTTCAGGACGCGCCAGATCTCGTCGACGACCCGCCGGGGCTCGATCGTGTGCTCGAGAACCGCCTGGATGACGACGGCGTCGAAAACATCGTCGCCCATGGGAATGGCGTGGGCGTCGGCGACGACCTGAACGAGGGGCGAGGCGTAAATGTCGAAGGCGAAGATTTTCAGGGCCTCGTGGTCGTAGAGCGGCTCCATGCCCTGACCGACGCTGCCGCCGCCGATCACGAGCACCTTCGCCGGGCTCTGACGGTTTTCAAGATCCGAAATCAAAGCCGCCACATTGCGACGCGTCGAGGCTTTGGGCGGCGAGAGGAGCCGTTTAACGACCCCGGCCGGCCCGCCATAGGCGCGCCGCGCGACGACGCTGGCGCCGGCGCGTTGATGGGTGCTCTCTTCCTCAAGGACGGAGTTCGCGAAATCGACGACGACCGGCAAGTCGTTGACGATGCGATAGCGGGGCGGATGGGGATGGTCCGGCGCCGCCGCGACGAGTTCATGATCCGTATGCTTCCTCAACGGCGCCGCGGTTTTGGGACAGCGAAGGATCGCCAGGCAGTCGTCTTTCGTCGCAAGCATTATTTTCACCCCGGCGTTTGAAAACGCTGTCGAAAAAGGTCCCTGACGAACAATCCTTGCATCGCACGGACCAACCTAGAGCTGCCGACCTGAAAATAGTGAACGATCACGGCGATGAAACAGGTTCGCCATTGACGGAGGAGCGGCGCGCATCGATCCCGGATCCTCTGCTGGTCTTCAAGCACGTGGCGGTCCTCGGCGCTCGCTGCGCAAATCGCCGACGAGACGCGCCAGCCCTTCCTCAAGGCGGATCCGCGCGCGCCAGTCGATCACCCGGGCGCAGGTTTCCGGGCACGACACGAGGTTCTTCGCTCCGCCGCGCGCGCCCGCCTCCCCGGTCTGCAACAAATGGGGCTCGCCGCCGCATTCGCGCAGAATGATCGCCGCGACATCGCCCATCCTCGGCGCGACGCCCGTGCACAGATTAAGAACGTCCGCCTCAAGCGGCATGCGCTCCTCGAGGCGGTCGAAGCCGTCGAGCACGTCGTCGATATGGATCAGGTCGCGCCGGTCGTTCGGGTTCTGGATCACGGCCGGTTCGCCGCGGACCAGTCGCTCGGCGACATAGGGGATGAAGAAGCTCGTCGCCTGCCCCGGTCCGTAGACCAGCGCCAGGCGCGCGGTGAGGCACGGAAACGGGAGGCGCCCCTTCAGCGCGTGGAGGTGCTGCGTGCCGGCGAGCATCGCGGCGCCGTAGGACGTGACCGGCCCCTCGCGCGCGTCCTCGCGATAGGGCGTCGGCGAGATCCCGTATTCGGCGATGGTGCCTGCGCGGATGAAGGCGTCGGGCGGGCGCGGCGCATCAGCCATGGCGCGCACGAGATTGAAGAGGTTTGTCACGTCCTGTTCGGCGAAGACGGCGCTGTCGACGGGTGAAAGGTCCGTCGGCGGACGGGTGACGGCGGCGAAGTGATGGACGCTTCGCGGCGAAACTCGGGCGAGGCAGGCGGCGAGAGCGTCGGCGTCGGCGAGATCGACTTCATGGACCGTGATCTGTTCACGGATGTCGTGAAGTCGTGCGGCCTCGCTCCCCGGGCGGATGATCACATGGACGTCGGCGCCGGCTCGCACGCGCCGGCGCGCCATGTGGGAGCCGATGAAGCCTGCGCCGCCGGTGATCAGAATGTCGGCCATGGCGGTCGGCGGTCTCCCAAAGGCGGCCTAGACGAGCCGAGGGGTCGGCAACGGCACGATGAATTTGCCCCCGCGCGCGACGAAGTCCGC
>CAZBOC010000166.1:5129-6805 GCA_964493225.1 uncultured Caulobacterales bacterium
TTGCCTTCGGCCTTGAGGGCGTCGAGCATGCCGCGCAGCTCCGCGCCCATCGCATCGACCCGCTCGACGAGCGCCGTATAGCTTTCCCTTTCGAGCATTCCCGCGTCGCGCTCCTCGTCGAGCATTTCCTGGACGACGGGCTTGGGGGCGAAGCCGGCCGCTTTGGGACGCATGAAGACCCGCATGGAGCCGCCATGGATGTTCGGGAAATGGTGCACGTCCGTCACGTCGAGGTCGAAGGCCTCTCCGAGCTTGGCTAGCGACAGGAGGCTGAATTCCGAGACGTGCTCATGGTAGATATTGTCGAATTCCGTGTGCTCAAGATATTCCTTCGCACGCGGAACTTCGATGACGAAGGCGCCGTCATCGGCCAGCATCGTCACGACGCCTTTCATGAAGGTGTGCAGGTCGCCGATATGGTTGAAGGTGTTGGTCGTGACGATCGCCTTCGCGGCCCCGCGCTCGGCGCGGAGCTTTTCGGCTTCATCGGGCGTGAAATAGCTGACATGGACCTCGACGCCCTTTTCCCGGGCGAGCTCGGCGATATTGGCGGCCGGATCGACGCCGAGGGTCTTCGCGCCCATGGCGTTCAGTTTCGACAGCAGAAGACCGTCATTGCAGCCGATGTCGACGATGAGATCGTCGCCGGCGACCTCTTTCAGGACGTCGGCGAGGCCGTCGAAATGCGTATGCATCGTCGCCGCGCCCGACGGGATGTAGAGATAGTGCGTGAAGAAACCTTCCGGAATCTGATCGGCGACCTGAATGAGGCCGCAATTCAGGCAGACTTGCGTGTTCAGCGGGAAGGCCGGCTGTTCCCTGTCCTCTTCGCCGGGGCGAATGAGCATCTGCGCCGGCGCGTGGTCGCCGAGCGGCAGAAACAGAAAGGGGTCCGGCGTAAGACAGGCGCGGCACCGGGTGAGTTTATCCATTGTCATTCTCCTGTTGCGCCTGACCCCGATGGTCTTCCCCGCGGGCGCGCGGCTGTCAGAATTTCGACGCGAAGGTCCGGAAGGTCTCGTGCATGTAGTCGAGCTGCGCTTCGTCGAGCCCGTGGTGACAAGCAAGAAGGACGCCGCCGCCCATGACCTTGTCGGCTTCCGGATAGCCGGCCGCACGCGTTTTCGACGCGACGCCCGCCATCGCCGGCTGGCGCAGGATGTTCCCGGTAAAGACGACCCGCGTCTGGATATCGTGCTGTTCGAGGAAAATCTGCATCTCGCGGCGCTCAAACGGCGCTCCCTCGCGAATCGTCAACGGGAAGGCGAGCCAGCCCGTGCGGCTGTTCGGCAACTGGCGCGGGAGGATGAACCAGTCTTCATATTCCTTGAAGAAGGCGAGCTGGCGTTCGAAATTATGTTCGCGCGCGGAGATGTTCTTTTGCAGTTTTTCAAGCTGGACGAGGCCGAAGGCCGCGCCCATTTCCGACGGCTCGACATTGTAGCCGAGGGCCTCGAACACGAATTTCTGATCGTAGCTGTAGCCGCCGATTTCGACGTTGAAGCGGTTCTCGATCCTTTCCGATTCGACGAACAGCGAAGAGGACCGGCCCCAGGAGCGCAGGAGCAGCGCCGCGCGGGCATGTTCCTCGTCATTGACGCAGAGCATGCCGCCATTGCCGGCGCAGTTGATGACATGGGAGCCGTAAAAGCTCGTCGTTGAGACGTGCGAGCGCG
>CAZBOC010000167.1:0-6702 GCA_964493225.1 uncultured Caulobacterales bacterium
CGCCCTGGTGGGGCAAGCTCGGCGCGGTCGCCGGAGCGGGCGCGCTTTACTGGCTGGCGGCGTTCGCTCTCTACGCATCGACGGGCGTGCTGGCGCCGGCGACGACGCCGATCCTCGCCCTCGTCATTGCGGCGGGCGCGAGCCTCGCCCTGCAGGAGCGGCGCGAGCGCGCCCGCCGCGCGCAGATCCATGCCGCCTTCCAGTCCTTCCTCGCCCCGCAAGTCGTCGACGCGCTCGTCCGCCGGCCCGAGGGTTTGCGCCTCGAGGCGGAGGAGCGCGAGATTTCCGTCCTGTTCACGGATCTTCAGGGTTTCACCCGGCTCATCGACGAAATCCCCCCCGGGATCGTCGCCGATACGCTGAACGGCTATCTTGACCTCATTGTCGAGGCGGTGATGGCGACGGGCGGCGCAGTCGACAAGATCGTCGGCGACGCGGTCCACGCCTTCTTTTCCGCGCCCGTCGCCGATCCGGACCATCGTCGCAATGCAGCGCACTGCGCCCTGAGGATTGCCGAGGAGACGAACGCCCATCGTCGGCGAATGGCGGAGCAGGGGATTTCACTAGGCGTCACGCGCATCGGCCTCAACGCCGGCTCCGCCCTCGTCGGCAATTTCGGCGCGGCCCGCCGGTTCGATTACACCGCCCACGGATCGACGATCAATATCGCGGCGCGGCTCGAGGCCGCAAACAAGACGTTCGGCACGCAGATTTGCGCTAGCGAGGCCTCGAAGATTGAGGACGACGCGTTCACATGGCGCGAAATCGGCCCTGCAATTTTGCGCGGGGTCGCGACGCCGAGACGGCTCTATGAACTGACACGCCCGGGGACTATCGACGAGACGGATCTGACGCGCTACGCGCAGGGCGTCGCGACGGCGGCGCAGGATCCGGAAATGGCCCAGGAGATTTTCCGCGCGCTCCTGGCCGCGCGCCCGGACGACGCCCTCGCGGCGTTCCAGATCGCGCGTCTGCAGAGCCCCGGCGCGGCGGAGGCGATCAGGCCCTAGGGGGGCGTCGCACTGGGGCTTGCCGACGATGCATGTGCCGGAGGGCACAGCGTCACCTGCTCGATCGGGATATCCCTTCCCGCTCAGGCGTCGCCGCACCCGGCGTTTTCGTCTTGGTATTGTTCAGTATTCGGGGGCCTCGCCTGATGACGTTTGTGGAACAGATTTTCTGGCTGACGGCGTTGCATTTCGTTGCCGATTTCCGCCTGCAATCGGACTTCATGGCCCGAAACAAAGTGCAGGGGTCCTCGTCGATCTGGCCATGGGTGCTTTCGGCCCATTGCGCGACCCATGCGGCCGCAGTCGCCTTCGTTCTCTCGCCGGCGCTCGGGGCGCTTGAATTCGTCAGCCACGCGGCCACTGATTATCTGAAAGGGCGCGGCCTATTCGGAAGGGGGGCGGCGGCGTTCCACGTCGACCAGATCGCGCATCTGGCGACCAAGTTCGTCTGGCTTGCGCTTTACTGGCGGGGACCCTCGGTTTTCGCCGGCTAAGGGGGCCGCCCGCCGTCCGCGATCGCGCAATTCAGCTTGACGGCCCGCATCTCCGCCGCTACGAGCCACGACTTGTCAAAAACCGGTCGAAAGAAACCGGATCGAAAAAGGACAGAAGACGCGCCGGAAACGCGCGTCAGGAGTCGGAGCCATGTACGCAGTCGTGAAAACCGGCGGCAAACAGTATCGCGTAACTGAAGACGACGTGATCCAGATCGAACGCCTGCCGGGCGAGGAAGGCGACGTCGTAACGCTCGACGATGTCTTGATGGTGGCTGACGGCGACGCCGTCACCGTGGGCGCGCCCCGGGTCGAAGGCGCCGCTGTCTCCGGCGAGATCATCGAGCAGAAGCGCGACAAGAAAATCGTCATCTTCAAAAAGCGCCGTCGCCAGAATTACCGGCGTAAAAAAGGCCACCGTCAGCATGTCACGCTGCTCAGGGTGACACAGATCCTGACTGGCGGAGCAAAACCCGCTCCGCGCCCCGCCGCCGGTGAACCGGCCGCTGCAGAGCCGGCCTGACGCGAGATTAAAGACGAACAGGAGTTGAAAGATGGCCCATAAGAAAGCTGGTGGTTCGTCCAGAAACGGTCGCGACAGCGCGGGCCGGCGCCTCGGCGTAAAGAAGTTTGGCGACGAGCGCGTCATTCCCGGCAACATCATCGTTCGCCAGCGCGGCACCGCATTCCACCCGGGCGAGAATGTCGGCATGGGCAGGGATCATACGCTCTTCGCCCTCGTGAGCGGCCGCGTGCAGTTTGCGACCAAACGCAACAAGCGCCGCTTTGTGTCGGTCGTTCCGGAAGAGGCCGCCGCGGAGTAGACGGCCCGCGCGCCCGCCAGACGGGGCGCCTGGAGATCTCCCTACAGAAAGGGGCGGCTTCGCCCTTTTGGCCGCGCCCGTAAGGGGTTTGCGGATCCCCCTTTCGCAGGCTCGCCGCGCCCGTGGCGCGCGCGACTGGCGATTTCTGCGAAAAGTCTCTAGCCTTCCCGTCTGCGAGGCGACGGATCACTCAACCCCGGGCGGTGCAGGGCCGCTTTGGCGCCATCTGTGCTAGAGACTGGTGCGATCGGCGCTTCGCCGAATGTATTGGAGTATGGGCGCTATGGCGGGTTTGCAGGACAAGGCGGAGACACGAAAGAGCGTCGGCGACGGCGAGGCGACGATCATCGATCTGAATGCGGCGCGCGGCGACGCGGCGCCGTGCGAAACCTTCGGAGAAATCCTCGCGCGCGCGCGCCGCGCTTCCGGCGAAGCGCTCGACGACGTCGTCATCGCGACCAAGATCAAGCGCGCGCATCTTGAAGCCTTGGAGGCCTCGGATTTCGGGGCCTTGCCGGCGGTCCCGTTCGCCGCCGGGTTCGTCAAAGTCTACGCAACGCATCTGGGTCTGGACGCCGCGGCGCTCGTCCAGCGCTATAAGGACGAAGTCGAGGCCGCTGCGCCGGCGACGGTCGATTCGCCCTCCAGGGAACCGCCGAGCGGCCCTGCGATCCGCCGGGAGACGCGCTTCGCCTCGCTCCTCGGGGTCGGCGCCGTCGGCTTCTTCGCCATCTGGATGCTTGTCCAGATCCTGCGCAGTCCCGAAGCCGCTGGCGACGGGGCGCCGGCCGCGCCGAGACCACGCGAGACAGCTCAAACGCTGGCCGCGCCGGCGCAGTCTCCGGCGACGCACAAGCTCGATCCTTCGAAACGCGACGAGGGCGCGGGCCCGATCACCGACGGTTCAGCACCCGGCTCACGGCCCGACGCGAGGTCTTCCGACGTCGGCGCGCCAGGCGAGGCGGCGCCTTTCGCCGCCGGCGAAGATGTCTTCGCGGAACCGGATTTGGCGACAGGAACGCCGCCGCCGACCCGAGACGGGGACCCCGCCGCGCCCTCCTTGAAGCCGCGAGAGGCGGGTGCGGCGCCCCTTGAACGCGGCGAGCCGGCGATCGCCGACGCCGCGCGCGAGCCGGAGAGGCCGGCTGAAGATGTTGGTTCGCCTTCGAGCGAGCCGACGCCCGCAGGCGCGGTCGAGGAGCCAGTCGCGCGCCGCGCTGCAGCCCCGGCCCCGGCCCCGGCCCCGCAGGAGCCGACGGTCGATGCGAGCGCGCTGAATGCGGCGCAATCGGATCAATTGCTTACGCAGGACGCGGCTCTTCCTGCGCGGGCGCCGGCTGGCGATGCGCGTGAGCGGATTGCCGCGGGTCCGACGGCGGCCCGCCCGGGGGTCGAAGGCGCCGACGAGGATGCGGCAGGTGCTGAGGCGGGCGCCGCGCCGACCTCGATCCTTCCGCAGGCTGCGTCCGTCGGCGAAGCGGCCGGACCGGATGTCGCCGCGTCGGCGGCGGAGACCCCGGCCGCCGAAACGGTGACCGCCCCGGTCGGCCCGTCGGCCGCAAGCCGTCAGGCGATATCACCCCCCGTCTTCACGCCGGCTGAAATTCTGCGCAGACCGACGCTGGGCTATCCTCGGCGCTGCCGACGCGGGGCCGCGGCGCGCGAGGAGGTTGTCCTGACTTTCGACGTCGGCGTCGACGGGCGGGCGACCAACATAGCCGTCGCCTCGTCCTCCAACGCCTGTTTCAACGACGCCGGGGTCCGGGCGGTCGAGCGGATGCGGTTCTCGCCGGCGACGGCGGGCGGCGCGCCGCAGGTCGAGACCGGCCGCAAGGCGACGCTGGTCTATCCGCGCTGAAGCCAGCGAGCATTACCCACGCTCCTCTACGCCCGCGCCCTTGGTCCGGGGCGCCGCATTGTCACTGGCTCCCGGGGCCCGGGCGGAACCGGTTCGGCGGGTCTGCGACCGGTTCGGCCTCCGCGCGGTTTGAGCGCGGGGCCTTGTTTTGCTATGCCCCGTGCCGGGGGCCGCGTGGCCGCATGGCGGGGGCTTTGATGACCGGATTCGAACTCCACGATTTATTGACGGGCAATCGCGAGCTGATTTCGGACACCTGGAACTTCTTCCTGACGGTGCATCTCGCCATCTTCGGCATCGTCTATATCGCCTGCGGGCACATCAAGATGATCGAGCGCGGCCTGCTTGTCGGGGGCTATCTCAGCTTCATGTATGTCAACTACATGGCCCAGATGGACAATTATTTGAACAACAAGCGCATCCTCGAACAGATCTGGTCGCTCGGCCCGGACGTTCCGGACGCGGAGGCCGCGAAGGCGCTCCTCGGGCCGGTCAAGCAGGTCTGGATAATGGACTATCTCGGCACCTTCTACATCTGCGCAGCGGTGGTCGCGTCCGTCCTGATCATGATCATCAATCGCGGCGACGGGCGCTGAGCCGGCCCGTTTCTAGCGCTTGCGGCCGCGTGCGCGGCCTCGCGTCGGGGCGTGGAAAGCCGGATCCTTCCCGGAGACCCAATTGATAAAGCGCGCTATTTCCGGGCGCCCGCGCAGGGCCTCCGGCGTGTTGTAGGTCCTCGCCAGTTCGGTTTCGGTCAGATGCGCATGGATCGTCTTGTGGCAGATTTCGTGGAGGAGGACCGTCGGTCCGCCCTTGCCGCCCTTCAGCTTCGGGATCAAGTGGTGTACGGACTTTTTTGCACGCGCCGGGATTGGACGCGCGCATAACGGGCAGATCGGATCGTCGCTCATGGCGTTCCTTATCGGGACGCGAGCGCGCCGTGCAAAGGCCTGAACCCCGGAAAATCAATGCGCAAACAAATGCCCCGGCGATCTTTACCATTGGAAGAGCGCGCAAGGGTAAAGTGTCGCAGCAGTCCGTATGGAGACAAGGGAGAGCGCCATGGGAGCCTGGGGAACCGGCAATTTCGAAAACGACGATGCGGCCGATTTTGTTTACGATTTCAAGGAGCGCGGGATCGAGGCCGTGCGCGAGGCGCTCGCCGAAGCGCTTGAGGTCGGCGACTATCTCGACGCTTATGCGGGGGCGACCGCGACCGCGGCGGCGGAGTTCGTCAGCGCAGCGGCGGGCGACGCGCGCGGGCTATCCGAGGAGGCGAAAGAGGTCTTCGGCGCGTTTTCCGGCGACAAGGGCGCCCTCGCGGCGCTGAAGCCGGAGGCGGCGCGCGCCATGGCGAACGTTCTTGGCGAAAAGTCCGAGCTGATCGAGCTCTGGGAAGAAGACGGCGCCGACAGTGAAGACTGCAAGGCGGCGAAGGCCGCCCTTAACGCGCTCCTCGCGCGCGTCAGCTAACGAGCGCCGAGGGCCGACGAGGCGATCATCGCCCAGCCGACAAGGAAGGCGAGGCCGCCGAGGGGCGTCGCCGCGCCGAGGATGCGCGGGGCGCCGAGGGCCATGGCGTAGAGCGATCCGGAAAAGATCAGGACGCCGATCAGAAAGGCGATTCCCGCGCCGGTCATCGCCGGCGGGGATTTCAGCGCGGCGAAGGCCGCGCCCGCATGGACGAGCCCGTAAAGCGTCGCCGTCTCCCACCAGCCTTTGGCTTCCTCCGAGAGCCGCCCCTCAAGCCCACGGGCCCCGAACGCGCCGAGCGCGACGACGATGAAGCCGGCGGTCCCGGCGGCGGCGAGGGGGAGGTTCACTTGTGCTCGCTCCTCTCCAATGAAACAGCGAAAGGCGGACTGGCGGAGGTTTTGCCAAGGCCCCAAAGTTCAATCGCCGCGACTTTGAGAGACAAAATGCGGCTTTCCGGCAAGCCACGGCTTTCTTCGGCGGCGAAGTCATCCGCTCACTGACAAGCCAGACATTCCTCGTAATCCGTCTTCTCCGCCGCGGCCCTTGTCAGGTTCGCCTGGATCTCCGCGTCGATGGCTTTTTCGGCGCCGGCGAAGCCTGCGCGCTGGACGGATTTCGAGCGGCAGTAATAGAGGGATTTGACGCCCTTTTCCCAGGCGGTCCAGTGCAGCATGTGGAGGTCCCATTTGTCGACGTCTCCGGGGATGAAGACATTGACGGACTGGCCCTGGCAGATGAAGGGCGAGCGGTCGGCGGCGAGCTCGATCACCCAGCGCTGGTCGATTTCGAACGCGGTCTTGAAGATATCCTTTTCGTCCGGGCTCAGACAGTCAAGGTGCTGAACGGAGCCCTCATGCTCCAGGATCGAGGTCCAGGTTTCCTCCGTATTGGCGCCTTTTTCGTCGAGGAGCGCCTCGAGCGCCTGGTTCTTGACGGTGAAGGAGCCCGACAGCGTCTTGTGGGTGTAGACGTTCGCCGGGATCGGCTCGATGCAGGGGCTCGCGCCGCCGCAGATGATCGAGATCGACGCTGTCGGCGCG
>CAZBOC010000168.1:0-6656 GCA_964493225.1 uncultured Caulobacterales bacterium
CCGATGAACCCGAACGAGTTCGCTGCACTCGTTTCTCTCACCTACAATATCGGCGAAGGCAATTTTTCGAAATCCTCTTGTCTACGTTATTTGAACCAGGGGAACCGGCAAGAGGCGGCCAACCGGATTGAGTTATGGAATAAAGCCCGCGTCGGCGGTGAGTTGACGGTGCTTGAGGGGCTGGTCCGCCGTCGAGCGGCTGAGAAGGCGTTGTTTCTGGATCCGGTCGAAAGCGAGCTCATGGCTGTCCCGACCATGGATGTTCCCCCTGATCCAGCTGCTGAAGAAACGCCCGCCGCTAGGGCCAGCGCCGACCCCGAAGAATTGGCGAAGCAAAAATACGAGCAGCAAGAGAAAGAACGCGTCGAAGAGGAAACGGATCAGAACATCGCAACTGGCGTCGCCGTTGCCGGCTCCGCAGCGGCGGCTTCAGTCGCCCGGGACGCCGCCGACCAGGCGGCTCCGAGCGCCGATGAAGCTGTCGAATTCGGCGGTTTCCTTTACGCATTGCGGGAGTTCGTCGACGGGCTGCCCGAATGGCTACTGATTGGTTTAAAGATCGTAATAGTCCTAGCGCTGATATATATATCCGTCCAACTCATACGGCGACGAAACGTGAGGCGTAAATTTAAAGAGGGCGAAATTTGAAGGGCATTGGGAAAAGACCTCCAGCCGGAACGCGCGAGGCGTCGGCGGACTCGTGTATCGAAAGCCGATTGACGGCCGATCTGAAGAAGGTGAGGCGCTTTACAGTTGCGATATCAATTCGACCAACACGGATGACCGGACTTGGGTGTCTCAACAAATGGAGTATTTAGAAGTATGTTCGGAGAAAAGATTATGAGGATGATGATCGGTACGGCCGCGGCCCTTGCGTCAGCGGTCGGCGTCGCGTCGGCGCAACCGCAACGGAACGATGGCTGGGGTCTGACTGTCGGCGCCGGCGGTGTGTATTCCCCAAGTTATGTAGGCGATGACGATTATCAGCTGCGCGCGCTGCCAAACGTTCGGGTCGACTTTGGCCAGTTGTTGTTCGCCTCTGTCCAGGACGGCGTCGGCCTCAATCTGGTTCGCTCGGGCGGGCTCACCGCAGGGCCTATCGCGAAAGTGCGCTTTGCACGGAACGAAGACGGCGATCAGCCTTTCATAGTCGCTGGGGACGACACCACTGATCTGATCGGACTTGGCGACGTCGCGACGACCCTCGAGCTTGGCGGCTTTGCGCAGTATGCGCTCGGGCCGGTCGCCGTAAGAGGTGAAGCTCGACAGGGAGTAAACGGCCATGAAGGCTTTGTGTTCGACGCGTCGGCCAGTTTTCAAGGCGCAATTCCGGTTGGTCTGCGACCTGTTCGCTTCTCCGTGGGGCCGCGCCTGCGGGTTGTCGACGATATTTACAACGAGACCTAATTATGGCGTTGACCAACAACAATCCCTCGCTTCGGGGCTGTCGGTTTTTGAGGCGTCCGGCGGATTGCAGTCTTACGGCGTGGGAGGCAGCGTCTTTGTTCCATTCGGACCGACTAAGCGGTTCGCAGTGGGGGTAGTCGGGGGCTATGATCGACTGACCGGCGATGCTGGCGACTCGCCTCTGGTCCAAGAGCGCGGATCGCAAGATCAGGCGAGCGTTGGTCTCTTTTTGACGTATCGGTTGAAATAACCGGCGATCGTTCGTGGTTTTCCCGATGCCAGGACGCTGCTCGGATGTCTTGGAAATCCAGACCACGTTAAATCGGTAAGCGAGTTAGATAGTCGCGAAAAAAAACAGGGCGTTAAGAGCGATGAAGAGCGTTATGAGAAACTGCTGTTTAGTTTGGGTGTTAACGGCTCTTGTTGCGCTGATCGGCGCTTTTGGGGCATCGGCCGAGCCTTTAGCGTGGCCGCGTGAGGTCAAGGGCGCGAAAGAAACGCGCATCGTCCTCTACGAGCCGCAGGTCGATTCTTGGGAAGGCTTTGAAACGCTGAAGTTTCGCCTGGCGGCCGAATTGTATTTACCCGACGCAGACCGAGCAATCCCCGCCGCGCTTCAGATGCGAGCTTCGACAACGACCGACCTCGCGGAAAGAACGGTGACGGCGTACGATCTAGCAGTCATTGACGTGCAGATCAGTGGCGCAGACAAGGACTTAGAGCCGCGCATTCGCGGAATAATGACGTCTTACCTCTCCGGTATGTCCCAAGATTTGGCGCTCGACAGTGTTTTGGCGCATTTCGAAGATGGGACGGCGCGCCTTGAGACGAACGCCGTTCCCGTCGCCGACCTGGTGCGACCGGACACTTTGGTTGGCGATGAACCGACGATCCTGGTTAGCTTCGAACCCGCCGTTCTCGTGTTGTTCGACGGCGAGCCGGCCTTCACCGAAATCGAGAAGACGCGCCTCGAATTCGCGGTAAATACGAATTGGAACGTATTCCGCGATACGAAGAATTCGACGCTTTACTTGCTCTACGAGGATGGGTGGCTGATGGCGCCCTCCGCAGACGGTCCGTGGGCCCCTGCGGAGAAATTGCCCAGAACCTTCAAAAAGATCCCAAAGACTGATGAGAGCTTTGAGGGGGTGCGCGAGCATGTGCCGGGGGAGAAAATCGACAAAGAGGCGATGCCGCACGTATTCGTCAGCAACAAACCTGCGGAATTAATCGTGATCGACGGCAGTCCGGTTGAGGAGGAGATCGTTGGTACGGGTCTCTCCTGGATCACCAATACTGAAAGCAGTGTGTTCCGTAGCAAGACAAACGGCGAATATTACTATCTCATCTCCGGCCGATGGTTTCGCGCTCCAAGCCTCAAAGGGCCATGGTCGCAGGTCATTGGCGACCTGCCGAAAAGCTTCGCGGATATTCCAGCCGACCACCCCGCTGCAAGCGTGCGTGTTTCGGTGGCGGGCACGCCCGAAGCCGAAGAGGCAGTATTGTTGGCCAACATCCCGCAAAAAGCCCAAGTTCAACGTAAGAACGCTACAGTCACCGTAGCGTATTACGGCGAACCGCAGTTTCGAAGGATTGAGGGCGCCGACATTTTCTACGCCGTGAACACACCGTTCGACGTCTTTCAAATCGGTTCGAGATATTACGTATGTCACCAGGGCGTATGGTTTGAAGCGACCGCGCCTGAGGGGCCGTGGGTTGTCGCTGAAGCCGTGCCGGACCCCGTCTACACGATCCCGCCGACCAGTTCCAAATACCACGTCACGCACGTTTATATTTACGACTCGACGCCTGAGACGGTTATCGTCGGTTACACGCCCGGCTATACCGGCCTTTATATATCCAATGGTGTCGTCGTTTACGGTACTGGATACTATTACGCGCCCTATATTTATTATTCCGGCTACGGATATCCTGTTTACTGGGGCTACCCTTATAGCTACGGAGTCGCCGCCTATTATAATCCCTATATATCAGCTTATGGTCGTGGCTCGGCGATTTACGGACCCTACGGCGGGGCCGGCTGGGGCGCAGCTTATAACCCAGCGACCGGAACCTATGCGCGCGGGGTTTCCGCTTCTGGCCCTTATGAGGCCGGCTATGCAGGGCAGGCTTATAATCCGCGTACTGATACGTACCGGGCGACCTATCAACGCTCCAATGCGTACGCCAGCTGGGGCGAGAGCGTCGTCAGTCGCGGCGATGAATGGGTGCGAACCGCAAATTATTCGGATTCGCGCGGCTCAGTCGCTGGCGTCGAAACATCCAAGGGCGCGAAGGGCGGGGCCTTGCAGACAGACCAGACATCAGCCTATGTCGGCAAGGATGCCAACAACAATATCTATGCGGGTAAGGATGGCAATGTTTACCGACGCAGCGAAGACGGATGGTCGAGTTACAGCGATGGTGATTGGCAATCGGTCGATAAGCCTGAATCGATCGGCGACGGACTCCAGGTTGGAAAGGCCCAAGCCGAGCAACGAGATTGGCCTACGCAGTCAGGAAGCACGTTTGAGGGCCTAGAAAGGGACTGGCAAGCGCGTGACAGTGCGTCAAAACGGTCGCAAGACCTTCAGTCGTGGCGCAGCAATCGGTCAAGATCATCGTCGGGCGGTGTGGGGTCGCGCAGGGGGCGCGGTCGTCGCAACTGATTGGCGCCGGGTTGCCGGATGTGACTTTCACGGAGCGCGTTATGAAAGTTGGACCGCTGTTATGGTATATCTTTATCATAATTCTACCTGCATGTACGACGAAGCCGCCGCCGCTCGTAATGGTCAGCCCGGAGATTGAATCCGGAACGGCGCATGAAGTAATTGTCGCGACATCGCGGCAGCCTGTCGGTGACCCCACGCAAGCTTATGGCGACGAGCGAGCCGACGCGCTCTCCTTCAATCTGGTCTCCGTGTGGGTGCCCGAAGATCGCCAGCTCGGGTCAATTGCTTACCCGAAGAGCGGCGGCGATCCGGACCGGCAATTCGGAATCAAAGCGTTTGAAAAACTGCCGGGTCAGAATGTTTCCTCTTTAATCAATGAACACTTGGCTAAGCTACCCGGCGAAAAAACCATTTTTTTGTTCGTGCACGGATATAATGTCCCTTACTCAAGCGGCGTCTATCGAGCCGGTCAGATTCTGAACGATTTTGAGAACAACGCGGTTGCGGTTCATTATTCCTGGCCGTCCAAAGGTAAGCCTACAGGGTATATGTACGACAGAGACAGCGTACAATTCTCGCGCGACAGCTTTGTCGAACTCCTGACGGTGTTGGGATCGTCGGATGCTTCATCGATATTCGTCATGGGGCATTCCATGGGAACCCTGCTTGTGATGGAGGGGCTTCGGCAGTTAAGCCTGACGAGGCAGACAGCGGTCCTCGAGAAGATTGAGCCTTTGGTTTTGGCGTCGCCGGATATCGATGTAGACGTGTTCAAGAGACAACTTGACTCCCTGGCGGTGAGGCCAGATCCCGTCGTTGTTTTTGTCGCGTCGGACGATAGGGCTCTTCGATTATCCGAGCGACTGAGGGGCGGCCACCCGCGGGTTGGCGAGGGCGCCGATATCGCGGCGCTTCAAGACGCAGGCGTTACGGTCATAGACCTGTCCGAAGTCGAGCTTGGCGATGGAACGCAACACTCGGCATTCGCGTCGTCGCCGGAATTGATCAAATTGATTCTTCAAGGTCGAACCGCCCAGGACACGCTTGGCGATGCTGATGCGCCATCCAGCATATCTGTCCTCAAACGGTTGGAGCGATTTACTGACGGGCTTATTTATTTGCCGACTTCCCTTCTTGGTCAGCAATGAGGTTCCGCTAACGCGGGAGCAAACAATGCGACGTCCACCGGAGTGAAGCGCTTCTGTTGCATTACGGCACGCCCTCGCCAGCGTTATAAGTCACGTCTTTAGCTTCTGGGAATTGCGCATGAAGCGCGGCGCGGACCCTTGCAATCGTTAAGCCGAGCAGATTGCCCGACAAAGATTTGGCGCGATGGTAGAAAAGCTTTCGCGAGTATAGGCTCAAGCCTGGCGCATTTAATGTGACTTGACAGTCGAATCGCAGTCCAGGCGACTATAAATCGCTTACCGACGGTTCGAATCATTCAGTCTATGAACCCCATAAAATCAAGCACTTAAACGCAAAAGTGACCCAAACCTCGATTTGGGTAACAATTTGGGTCACAAACGCCGAAAATATGGGTGGATTTCGGTGGACGCCCAAAGACACGCGTGTAATAAAAACAACGGGTTATAGACGGCTGTCAACGTCCGCGTACCCCAGAAAATCGACTCATAATCGCTTGATTGGGCGATTGCGACGCTCCCAGCCGAACAAAAGGCGACGGCAAGTGCGGCAAGAGGTCTGCGAAAACTGTTCAAACGCACGATCGGCTCCCTTTTCGCCCCCGATTCCAGAAAATTGACAGATTTGGCGGCGGTGCAAAGCGCCGTTTCCCGTTCGTCCACCTCCATCTCAGATCATACGCGATTCGGCCTGAAAAAAGTAGGTGTGACGGTCTGCGATAAATCTGGCGCGTCTTGGATTTACTTGGCGTTTGCTTCCCTTGTTGGATGGTGTTGGAAGCTATTGCATTGAATAAAATCCAAATTCGCAGCGATCTTTTGCCGGCATTCACGAGGGCCTCTGGCCGCAATACCGGCGAATATCGATGACACCGACAAAACTTCTCATAGGGCAAATCCTTCTCGTTTTCGGGATCGTCATCGGCGCCGTCTGGTTTTCAACACAATGGGTCGCCGGGCAGCTCGGACATCAGCCGCGCCTCGGTTCGGCTTGGTTCGAACTCGGTTCCTATCCGGTCTATCTGCCGTGGCGGCTGTTCGAGTGGTGGTACGCTTTCGAGCCTTATGCGCCGGACCTTTTCAACCGCGCCGGCGTCATGGCCGCGTCCGGCGGCATTCTCGGCGTCATCGTCGCTATCGCCGGATCGCTGTGGCGCGCGCGCCAGACCCGTTTCGTCACCACCTATGGCTCCTCGCGCTGGGCGACGCGGCGCGAAGTCGAGAAAGCCGGGCTTTTCGATCCTGCCGGCGTGTTCCTCGGCAGATTGAAGGGTCGCTATCTGCGCCACGACGGGCCGGAACATATCATGTGTTTCGCCCCGACGCGTTCGGGCAAGGGCGTCGGCCTCGTCATTCCGACGCTTCTGTCCTGGCCGCATTCGGCGGTGATCCACGACATCAAGGGGGAGAATTGGCAGCTCACATCCGGGTG
>CAZBOC010000169.1:0-6574 GCA_964493225.1 uncultured Caulobacterales bacterium
AACAGATGATGGGCGGCATGCCCGCGGGCGCCGGCGGCGCCGATCCCGCAATGCTGGTAGCCCCCGGCGGCAAAGCCAGTAAAGGCAAAAATGGCGGGGGGGCGGAGGAAATTGATGTCGACGCGAGCAACAAGGCGATCGCCGGCGGCGGCGCCCTCCCGCCGGGCCTCGGCGGCCCGGGCCCCATGGGCGGTCTGCCCGGATCAGGGGGGAAGAAAAAGTGATGATCCGTATGCTGCAGTCCATCGGGACGCGACCCTCCCGGCTCGCTCATCAGGATAAGGCGATCAGCCGAAATGGAACGAGACCCCTCATCCTGAAGCTCCGCCCGTCAGGGCGGCCTCTAAGGATCGCTTCGAACACGAACATTCAACATGCATCCAACTAAAGGAAAAACGAAATGGCGCTGAAAATCAGGCTGGCCCGGGGCGGGTCGAAAAAACGCCCCTACTATAACGTCGTCATCGCCGACGTGCGCATGCCGCGCGACGGCCGCTTCATCGAAAAGGTCGGGAGCTACAATCCACTTCTCGCAAAAGACGATCCGAAGCGTTTTCAGTACAATGACGAGCGCGTCCGTCACTGGCTCTCGAAAGGCGCCAAGCCCACCGACCGCGTCGCCCGCTTCCTGGCGATGAACGACCTTGTGAAATGGGCGCACGGAAATAATCCGCAAAAGGCCGAACCGGGTCAGAAGGCGAGGGAACGCGCGGAAGAAAAGGCCCAGAAGGCCGAAGAAGCGCGCCTCGCCGCCGAAGAAGCCGCCAAGGCCGAGGCCGAAGCCGCTGCAGCGCCGGGCGATGAAGCGCCCGCTGAAGAGGCGCCGGCCGAGGAAGCCGCGAGTTAGGGTCGCGGCCTTTCGCCGGCTTTGTCTTTTGACGCCGCCCGCGCCATACTAAGGGCGAAACCAACGGAGCGGTTTGCGGCCATGATGAGCATCCGCGTAGATGAACGCCACGCCTATGTCGAGATCGAGGTTTACGGGGCCTACGAGACCGAGCGGTTCCCGGAGCTGATGGATGCGATGCGCGGCCTCGCCGAGCGCCACGGGTCCTTCAGCGAACTGGAGATCCACCATGGCAAGCCGGGGAACATGTTCCGCTCCATTGCGAAGGTCGCGTCCGGCCAAAGCGGCGAAAACTTCGATTTCATGAAGAAGATGCGCAAATACGCGCTCGTTTCAGACAATCCCGGCCTGATGATGCGGCTCGCCGTCTTTCTCGGCGGACAGGGACCGGTGGACATGCGGATCTTCCCCTCCCACGAACGCGATCAGGCGCGCCAGTGGATCGAGGAGGAGATCGCGGTCCCCGCCGCGGACGCGCCCGCATCCGCAAGGAGCGTTTAGGCATCTCGATCGGCCTCTTCCGACGCGTGCGGCCCGCCGTTTTCTGGCCGCCCGCCCTCGTGCTCATCGCCGCGCTGACAGCGAGCCTCGTAAACTATGACGGCTTCGTCGCCTTTGTCGGGGCGGTGAACGAGGCAATGCTCTCGCGTTTCGGCTGGCTCGTCTCGCTGATCACGTTTTCCGCCGTCGCGCTAGTCGGCGTGATCTTCCTGTCTCCACTCGGCGCTGCGCGGATCGGCGGGGCGCGCGCGAAACCGATCCTGTCGCGCTGGAACTGGTTCGCCATCACGCTGACGACGACGATCGCGACGGGTATTTTGTTCTGGGGCGCGGCCGAGCCGATGTACCACCTCGCCGATCCGCCGGATTTCGCGGGCGTCGACGGCGACCCGCGCGGCGCGGCGCGTTTCGCTCTGTCCACGGTCTATCTCCACTGGTCGATCACGCCCTATGCGATCTACGCCGTCTCCGGGCTCGCCTTCGCCCTCGCCTTTCATAATCTGAAAGGCGGCTATTCGTTCAGTGCACTGATCGCAGCGCTTATCGGACGGCGACCGCCGCGCGCGCTCGGAGACATTGTCGACGCGCTCGCCCTGTTCGCCCTCGTCACGGGCGTCGCCGCCTCCCTCGGCGCGGGCGTGATGACCCTCGTCAACGGGCTCGGAATCGTCGCCGGCCTTCAGGACACGGTCTGGTCGCGCCTCGCCGTGACCGTCGGCATCGTCCTTGTCTATGTCGTCTCGTCGATCAGCGGGTTGCAGAGGGGCATACGCATTCTGTCGGACATCAACATCCGATTCTTTATCGCAATGTGCGCGTTCGTACTCTTTGCGGGACCGACCGTGGCGATCGTGACCCTTGGCGCGGAAAGCCTCGGTCAGTATGCGCGCGATTTCCTGCCCCGCAGTCTCGGCCTCGGCGGGATCCTGCGCGATCCGTGGACGCTCGACTGGACGGTCTTCTTTTTCGCCAACTGGCTCGCCTGGGCGCCGGTGACGGCCCTCTTCCTGGGGCGGATCGCCGTCGGTTACACGGTGCGAGAGTTCATCGCCTTCAACATGCTCCTGCCGGCGTCGTTCGGCGCGGCGTGGATGACGATTTTCGGCGGCGCGTCGATCATGGCCGAAGGCGAGACCGCGGGCGCGCTGAGCGCGGCTCTTTCCGCGGAGGGGCCCGAAGCGGTGATCTATGCGCTTTTCGGCACGCTGCCGCTGACCGGCGTTCTCGTCGTCGGCTTCGTCTTCGCCACCTTCATCTCTTTCGTGACCGCGATGGATTCCAACACCCATTCGATCACGGGGGTCTGCCTCAGGTCCGATGCAGTGGAAGACATGGAGGGGCCGACGGCGATCGGCGTGAAGCTCTTTTGGGGGATCCTAATCGGCGCCGTGTCGTGGACCATGACGGCGACCAACGGCATCGACGGCATGCGTCTGCTTGTCAATCTCGGCGGCGCGCCGGGCCTGTTCATACTCACCGGCAGCGGGGTCGTCCTGTTACGGATCATGTTGTTTGGCGCAGCCGCCCTGAACAGCGACGACGGTCAATCGTCCGAGAGCTGACGAGATCGCTTCCACGCTTCAGCCCTTCGGCGTCAGACGCAGAACCTTGCCGACGGGCGCGCCGCCGCGGTCCTCGGTCGTGACGTAGATCGCGCCGTCAGGCCCGACCCGCACGTCGCGAACGCGCTCGCCGAGATCGACGAGATAGCGCTCCTCGCCGACCTCCTCGCCGCCTTCGAGATCCACGCGGTGCAGCGCGCGCCCGGCCAGCGCCCCGACCAGAAGATCGCCGTCCCAGTCCGGGAAGAGATCGCCGCGATAAACCGCAAGGCCCGAAGGCGCGATCGACGGCGTCCAGTATTTGAATGGCTGCTCGGTACCTTCATATTCGGTAAACAGTGAAATGCGCGAACCGTTGTAGTCGATGCCGTAGGTCGCGACGGGCCAGCCGTAATTGGCCCCGGCTTTGACGATATTGACCTCGTCCCCGCCGCGCGCGCCATGCTCGTGCTCCCACAAGATTCCTCTTTCCGCGTCGTAAGCGAGGCCCTGGCCGTTGCGGTGGCCCTTGGAATAGAGTTCCGGGCGCGCGCCCTCGTCGAAATCCGGATTGTCGTCGGGGATCGAGCCGTCCTGATTGATGCGGATCACGGCCCCGAAGCTGGAGGAAAGATCCTGCGCTTCCTCTTTGTAGCGCGAGCCTTCGCCGATCGTCAGGTAGAGCTTGTCGTCGCCGCCGATGGCGAGCTTGCCGCCGAAATGATGGCCGGTGTCTTTCAGCGGACGCGCTTCATAGAGGGTCTCGACATTGCCGAGGGTCGCGCCGTCGAAGGTCGCGCGGATGACGCGCGTCGCGTTGTTCTTCCGCTCGCCATGGGCATAGGCGAGGAAAACCGTGCGATTCTCTTCAAAGGCCGGGTGGGGAAGAATGTCGAAATAGCCGCCTTGATTCCAGACCATGGGCTCCGGCGCGCCGCCGACCGGCGCCTCGAGGAGTTCGCCGTCGCGGATGATCCGGATGCGGCCTGCGCGTTCCGTCACAAGAATATCGCCGCCCGGCAGGAAGGCGACGCACCAGGGATTGACGAGGCCTTCGGCGAGAGTCTCGATATTGAGCTCGACCGCGCCCCGCGGCGCAGGTTCGGCCAGGGTCTTCTGAAGCGCGCTGTCGCCGCCGCCCTCGCCCGATTTGATGGCGGCCGACGGAAGCTCGACCGAGCCGAGCTTGCCGCCGCCTTCGAAGTCCGTCTGGCCGAGAGCCGCGCTCGCCGCGAGACCGGCGGAGAACGCAAAGCCTGCAGCGAGCCGCGCCCGCGCGAAGCGCGCGACGTTTGGCGTGCGAATGGTTTTTTCCATACCCCTGTTCCCTGTTTCGCCCCGTCCAGTATTTTGGGCCGTTCAGTTTTTCGCATCAGGCGGGCCTGCATCCGCGTCGCGGCTCGCCCCCGGCCGCTCACTGTGACCGGCCCCTGATTGATGCGGCGCCGGCCAGGCCCGGCGCTGGCTTACAGGCGGGCGCAGGCCGCATTATCGAGCGTGTTCGAGGTGCGTACGCGGACCGAGGGCTCGACGTCAACTGGACTTCTGTGACACAAACCTAGTCGGTTTTGAACAAGCGCGCTCCGCGTCGCGCGCGTCGAAGGGACGGGGCGATGATTGACTTTGCAGGGCGTTTTCTGCGGACACTGGCCGCATTCCTGCTCGCTGCGGGGACGACATATGTGTTGGCGGCGGTCTTCTACACGCACCGCGTCCTCGCCAAGCAGGCCGAGATCGGCGTTCAGTTCACGACGGAGCAGCGCGTCGAGACCCACATGGCCAATCTCGGCGGCCTCGTGGTCTATGGCGGCGTCCTCGCGGCCGGACTTGTCGTTGCTTTCCTCATCGCGTGGGGCGTAAAGCGGATCCTCCGCCCGCTGGCGCCGATCGCGTACCCCACGGCTGGAGCGGCCGCGGTGCTCGCGGCGGTCATGTTTGTCGAACAACAGCTCGGCGGCGGCGCCGGCGTCCTTGGCGGAGCGCGCGAACCCGTCGGCGTGGCGTTGCAAGGTCTCGCGGGAGGCGTCGGCGGCCTCGTTTTCGCCCTTTTGCGGCCGGCCGGACAAGCCTGACGCCGCAGCGGCGCGGCCCCTTGGGGCCAGCCGCGGCCCGAACGCGATGCAGGACGATCTCGCAACCCTCATCACCACCACAGCGCGGCGCGAACGCGCCCGGGACTTCGCCTGGACCGTCGCCATCAGCACCGGCGTCGCGATCGCGACAGTGGTCTTTATCCTGACGGTCGACCCCCTCGCCCCGTGGTGGCTGCCGGTTCTGACGCTTTTGTCCTTCCTCGCCGCGCTATCGATCCGCTACCTTTTCTCCTCCGGCCGCGACTGGGCGGAGCCGGTCCAGCGCGCGGTCCTCGCCGAGATCAGCGCAAGCGACGCGGAGCTATCGCGGTTGCGCCTCGTGCGCGGCGTCGCCCAGGCGCTGCCGGAGCCTCTCTTCATTCTCGACCGGGACGGCCTGATCGAGCTGTCGAACCCGGCGGCGGAGGCGTTCCTTTCCCTGAAAGACCTGGAGGGTCGCCATTTCACGACTGTCCTGCGCGCGCCTTATGTGTTCGAGCAGGCGCAGAAGATCATCACGGGCGCGCAGGCCCATGCCGTCGACTTTGATACGCTGAGCGACGTGCCGCGCTCCTGCCGCGCCTTCGTCGCGCCGCTCGACGATGGAACGGACGACCGGCGGGCGCTGGTCTTCGTGCGAGACCTGACGAACGAGCGCCGGGTCGAACAGATGCGCGCCGACTTCATCGCCTCGGCGAGCCACGAACTGAAAACCCCGCTCGCTTCGCTTCTCGGTTTCATCGAGACCATGCAGGGGCGGGCGAAGGACGACCCGAAGGCGCGCAAGAAGTTCCTCGCCATCATGCAGTCCCAGGCCGAGCGCATGCAGCGGCTCGTCGCCGACCTCATGTCGCTGTCGCGGATCGAGCTGAACGAGCATGTCCCGCCGAGCGACCGCGTCGATCTCACCGAAGCGGCCGAAACCGTCATCGAGAGCCTTGCGCCGCTCCTGGAAAAGTCTAAGGCGATCATCGATTTCGAGCCGGGCGAGCCCGGGCCGGTGCCGATCCTTGGCGATCACGACGAAATCCTGCAGGCGATCCAGAATCTGATCGACAACGCTGTCAAGTATGGCGGCGATCCTGCGATGGTGAAGGTCCGCGTCGGCCGCGGCCAGGCCCCGGTTATATCGGCCGACGCGGCCGGATCCCACCGACCCGTCGCCTACCGCGCCGGCGACACCGCCGCCCAGGTCGCCGCGCGCCTGGCGGCGAACATCGACGAACTCGCCCATGTTCAGGTTCAGGATTTCGGAGCGGGCATCGATCGCGCCGATTTGCCGCGCCTCACCGAACGCTTCTACCGCGTCAATATCGAGCGCAGCCTCGAGAGCGGAGGGACCGGTCTCGGTCTTGCGATCGTCAAGCACATCGTGAACCGCCACAAGGGCGGGCTGCAGATCGAAAGCCGCTCGGGGACGGGCTCGGCGTTCACCTGCTATTTTCCGTCGGCCCCGAAGCAGCGGTCCGATCCGGAAGGGGACCGGCGCGCCGGCTCCGCGCGCTAGCGCACGAAATGCGCTTTCATTTTGGATGGCGCAAATTACTGTCATAAAACTAGGGCATTATGAGCGGTCACGCCGTCGGCGCCGCCGGCGGCCATGAAAACCGGAG
>CAZBOC010000170.1:0-6531 GCA_964493225.1 uncultured Caulobacterales bacterium
CGGGGCCGGTACTCACTGTCGTGGGGTATGGTGGGGTATCTTCTCGGGAGAAGATAGTCACACTATGACCGCCGAATCTTAACGCCGGGTTAACGCCGCGAATTATTCGGCCGGTTTCATAAAGGGCGGCGGTCCCTTACGCCCGCTATCCTCCGCGCCGGCGTAATCCGTCGCCGAAGACACGCCGCGCCCGAGACCGGGCTGCTTCTCGCCCGTCCAGGCCCAGCGATAGAAACGCGCGATGTCGGCGCCGACGGCGTACATCGCCGGGACGAAGAGAAGCGTCACGAACATGGCGAAGAAGACGCCGAAGGCGAGGGCGACGACTGTCGGCATCAGGAACTGGGCGTCTGTCGAGCGTTCGAACATGATCGGCAGTAGGCCAATGAACGTCGTCACGGATGTCAGGAGAATCGGCCGGAACCGCCCGACGCCCGCCTTGACGAGGGCGGCGTAAGCGCCTTCGCCCTGCCCGCGAAAGCGATTGACGCGGTCAATCAACACAAGGTTGTCATTGATCACGACGCCGGCCGCCGCGCCGACGCCGAAATAAGAGAAAATGGTGAAGTCGACGCCGAAGAACAGGTGGCCGAACGTCGCTCCCATGAAGCCGAAGGGGATCGCCGACAAGACCAGAACGGGCTGCCAGTAGGAGTTAAAGGCGATCGCGAGCAGCATATACATGGCGACAAGCGCGATCAGATAGAGCATGGCGAACTGGCCGAGGAACTCCTGCTCTTCTTCCGCCCCGCCGCGCTGGGCGAGCGAGGCGTCGGGATGGTTGCGAGCGAAATCGCGCGCGAATTCGGTTCGGTAAATACGCATGACCTCGGCGCGGTCCGCGCCCTCGCGCAATTGCGCGTTGATGGTCGCCGAACGCTGCCGGTCGCGCCTGTCGATGCGCTTGAAGCTCGGCGCGAAATTCACGTCGGCGACAGCGCTGAGCGGCACCTCGCGGCCGTCGATGGTGCGGATGCGCATGTTTTCGACCGTCGTCAGCGATTCGCGATCAGAGGCGGGATAGCGCACCATGACCCTGACGTCCTGGCCGCCGCGCGGCAGGCGCTGGACCTCTTCGCCGTAGAAGGCCTGGCGCACCTGGCGGGAGACCTCGGCGAGCGTGAGGCCGAAACGTTCCGCACCGGGTTTCAATTCCAGCTGGAGTTCCGGGCTCGCCGACTGGAGATTGTTGCGCACGTCGTAGACGCCGGGAAGCGTGCGCAGGAAGTTCTGCACGTCCAGGACGCCGAGCCTCAGGGCTTCGAGATCGTCTGATTCAACGCTGAACTGCAGGTCCGGTCCGCCCTCGTTCAGCGTGTAGCCGATGTTGATTTCCTCCGCGTCGTCGATGGGCCCGAGTTCGTCGCGGAACAGCTCCGCGACTTGTTTGGTTGATTCCGCGCGTTTGTCGGCTTCGACGATGGTCAGGTAAGAGGTGATCGAGCCTTCTTCCGCGCCGACGTAAATCGACTGCACATATTCAAGGTCCGGGCGGTCAAGTTCGTCCTTCACGCGGTTGGCGGCCTCCTCGACGTCCTCGAAGATCTCCAGCGATCGCGACCATGGCGATCCTTCCGGCATGCGCACGTCGAGCGAGACGAAGGTCCCCTGGACGTCGGCGTCGAACTTGAATGCGATCCAGCCCTGGGCGAGAAGCGCGATGGAAACCGCGAAGAAGCCAAAGAAGATCGGCACGGTCAGGTAGCGCAGGCCGATCGCCAGTTTGACGAGCGGGCGATAGAACCGGTCCGCGAAGGACAGGAGCCCTTCGGCGAAAACGCGCTGCAGGCGATAGTAAACCCCGTCCTTGTTCTGCGGTTTCATATGCGAAAGGTGCGCCGGCAGGATGAAGAACGATTCGATCAGCGAAAAGGTCAGGGCGAAGATCACCGTATAGGTGATGTGCTTGGTGAACTGAGACTGCCCGCCGGATATGAAAATCCAGGGAAGGAAGGCGATCATCGTCGTCAATACGGCGAAGAAGACCGGCTTCGCCACAAGCTGCGCGCCGAGGATCGCCGCTTCGACGCCGCGCCCGCCTTCCTCAACGGTGTTGTGAATATTCTCGCCGACGATGATGGCGTCGTCCACAACGACGCCAATGACCAGCAGAAACGCAAACAGCGAGAGCATGTTCAGCGAGACCTCGGCGACAGGCATGAATATGAACGCTCCGGCGAAGGAGATCGCGATGCCGATCGAAACCCAGAACGCGACGGCGGGCCTGAGAAACAGCAGCAGAACAATCAGCACAAGGATCAATCCGATGATCGCATTTGATGAGACAAGCTCCAGCCGTCCGAAGAACGCGTCGGCGAAGTCGAACCAGACGAACAGCTCGGCCTCGCCGTCGAGTTCCTCGTTTTTCTCGTCGACCCAAGCGTTCACGACTTCCGACAGGCGGACAATGTTGAGGTTCTCCGGCGTCTGGATCGCCAGATTGACGGTGGGCTTGCCGTCGACCTCGCGCTTGGCGCGCACGTCCTCGAAGCCGTCGACGACGCGCGCGACGTCGCCGACGCGGATCACAGAGCCGTCCGGTTGCTGACGCACGACGATTTCCGAAAATTCCTCTTCCGTGTCGGCGAGGTTGCGCGCGGCGACCTGAATGTTCCCCGTATCGGTGCGCACCTGGCCGCCCGCAACGTTGATCGAAGATCCGCGAATTGCGTTGGCGACGTCGTCGAAGGTCAGCCCGTAGCGGCGCAGCGCGGTTTCGGAGACTTCAATCGACACTTCTTCGTCGACGATCCCCCAAAGATTCACCAGTGGAGAGCCGTCTGGCAACTGAGCGACCTCGTCGCGCAGATCGCGCGCGAGGCGAAACAGTTCGCGTTGTTCAAGGTCCCCGTAAAGCGCGATGAACTGCGCCGGGAAGTCCGCGCGCCACTGGGCGACGACCGGCGGAAAGGCGTCCTGGGGAAGCGTCGAGATACCGTCGACGCGGTTCTTGATCTCGTTCAGGAAAAAGGTCGCGTCGACCCAGTCCTCGCCGCGGATATTGACCGTGCCGACGCCTTCGCGCGCCGTCGCGGTAATGCGCCTGACGCCGTCGATGTCGGCGACGGCTTCCTCGACGCGCAGGATGAGCTGCTCCTCGATTTCGACGGGCGATGCGCCCGGCCAGGCGATCGAAACGGAGGCGCCGTTGAACGTCGCTGACGGAAACACCTCGCGTTCGAGCAGCGTCACCGCGTAGGCGCCGGCGATGAAGATCGCGACCATCAGGAGATTGGCCGCAATTGAGTTTCGCGCCCACCAGGCGATGAGACCGTTCATTGCGCGCCCCCTGAGCCGCCGGCGCGGGCGACCGCCTCGGCCTCGCCTTCCTCGCTTGTCTCGCCGGGAAGCGGCGCGGCCGGATCAAGCGGGACCACCGCGTCGCCTTCGCCGGCCCCGCGCAGGGGCGAAGCGGCGACCCTCTCGCCGGGATTGAGCCCGGCGCTGACTGTCACCGTGTCGCGTCCCGTGGCGACGATGGACACCTTGCGTTCTTCGAGCGTGTCGTCCTCGCGGATCACATAGACCGTGTCGCGACCGTAAAGCGCCGTGCGCGGCAGCACATAGGCCTCCTCGTAGGGTTGGCCTTCGATGACCGCGTCGACGAAAAGGCCGATGGCGAGGGGCGTTCCGTCCTCCGCCGCGCCGTCGCCGTAGGGATCTTCGACGACCGCGATCGCTGACAATTGGCGCGTCGCTGGGTCAATGGCCCCGTCCGTGCGCGCTATGCGGCCTTCCCAGCGCCGCACCTCGCCCGCAATGGCCGCGCTGAGGACGACCTTGGGTCCGGGGCGATCGTCAGTCTCGGAAAAGGCGATCGGCAGGCCGAGCTTGGCGAGATCGGAATCGGTCAGCGCCAGTCGAACCTCGGCGACATCCGTTGAAAAGACGCGCCCGATCTGCGCGCCCGGCGCCGCATACTGACCGACGCCGGCGCTGCGTTCGCGCACGCGTCCGTCGAAATCGGCGCGGATTTCGGTTCGGGCCAGATTGAGCTTCGCGGCCTCGTAATCCGCCCGGGCGGCTTCGTAATTGGCCCGCGCCTGCGCTAGCTGGGGGATTCGCAGGGTCAGGTCCGTCGCTTCGCCTTCGAGGCCGAGTTCGGCATAATCCTGGCGCGCAAGGGCGGCCTCGGCTTCCTCGCGCTTCAGGGCTTCGTGGGCCTGGGCGAGGCGCGCCTTCGCGCTCGCCGCGGCGGCGCGGTAGTCCGCGTCCTCGATCTTCACGAGAAGGTCGCCTTTCTCAAAGGCGCCGCCATTCACGAAGGCCGGCGCGGTCGCGACGACCTTGCCGGCGACCTGCGTCGTCAAAATGATGTCCGTCCGGGGACGAACCTCCCCCTGGGCCGTTACGTCGAGGGTGACGGCTCGCGGCTCAGCCACCTCGTAAAAGACCGAGGGCGGCGTGTCGACGGGTTCCTGGCGCTCCTGTTCCGGACGCGCTGCGCCCATGAGGGCTATGAGCCCGCCGAATGCGAAGATGACGACGGCGACGCCGATCAGCGTGCCCGCTATGGTGAAGAGTTTACGGAACATCGATTTCCTCCGCCGTCTCCTGGTTTGATGTCGCGGCTGCGGCCGCATCGACCTGGGCGAGTACGAAATCGCTTTCCGTGAAGAAATCGCCGCCGATCGCGAGATAAAGCGTGACGCGGTTGGCGACCCGCTCGCGCCTCGCCGTCAGGTAGGAAATCTCCGCGGAAATGCGACGGGTCTGGGCGTCCAGGAGATTGAAAATGGTGGCTGCGCCGCTCGTATAGCGGCGTTCGGTGAGTTCTTCGGCGGCCGCCGCCTCCTCGAAGGCGAGCTTCAGCGCGTCTTCGCGCTCCGCCAGAAACGTCTCGGCGGCGAGTGCGTTCTCCGCTTCCTCGTAGGCCTCAAGGGCGATCTGTGCGTAATTCAGGAGGGCGGCCTCGGCGAGGGCGCGCTGGCCTTTCGCATTGGCCCGGATCCGCCCGCCCTGGAAAAGCGGCTGAAAGAGGCCCGCCGCGATATTGCCGGCCAGGCGCTCAGGGTCGATGACATCGGCCAGTTCGGGACCGCTCGTATTGATCCCGGCCGACAGGGTCAGGCTCGGAAGCATCTGCTTGCGGGCGGCGCGGGCGCGCAGGCCGGCTGATTCCATTCTCATTTCCGCTGCGATCAGATCAGGGCGGCGTGCGAGAAGATCGCCCGGCGCGCCGGCCCCCTCGAGCTTGGGAAGCTCGGGCAACGCCGCGGCGGCGGCGATTTCCGCGCGCGGATAGCGTCCAAGCAGGACCTCCAGCCTGCGGGCGGCCTCTTTCTCAAGCCGCCGGCGAAGCGCGAGGTTCGCCTGGCTGGTGCCGAGCGCGGATCGAGACAGTCGCAAATCAAGGCTGGAGGCGACGCCGCGCTCGTAGCGCCGCTCGGTGACGCTCAGGTTGCTCTCGCGCGCCTCGACGTCGCGTATCGCGAGTTCTCGCTGCTGGCGCGCTTCGATCAGGGTGAACCAGGCCTGCGCCACTGATCCGGCGATCGCCAGCTGCGTGCCGCGCAGATCGGCAAGACTCGCGCGCGCGTCCTTGTAGGCCGCTCGTGTTTCGTCCGACAGCCGGCCCCAGAGATCAAGCTCCCAGCTCAGCTGCGCGCCGAGCCGGAAATTATTGATGTAGATCCGCCGATTAGGAAGCGGCGCCTCGGCGATGCCGTCGCCGTCGAAGTCGAGGCCGTCGAGTTTGCCGTTATTGTCCGCATCGACGCCGAACTCGTCTTCCAGCTCGCTGGCGCTGAGGCCGCCGAGGTCTCCGCCTCCGCCGCCGACCTGAGCCGCAAGCGCGGGATCGGTGACGATCGCATTTCGGCTGGCGCTCGGCTGCGCGTTCAGCGTCGGCAATAGCGCCGCCCGGGCGACCCTCGAGCTCTGTCGCGACGATTCCAAGTTCGCGGCCGCCGCGAGAAGGGTATTGTTGTGGCTCATGGCTTCGGCGATCAGGCCGCGCAGCACCTTGTCGTTGAAAGACGCCACCCAGTCGCCCGTGGGCAGGGCGGCCGCCTCGGCGGCCGCCCAGTCTTCGGGCGGCTCGGGGAGGTTCGCCTCCAGAAGCTCCGTGTCGACAGTCGCGCAGCCTGCAAGCAGCAAGCAAATGAACGCCGCGCCCCCACGATGCATAAAGAACTCCATTCCCGGCGTCGTTTACGGCGGCGCCTTGTTCCGTTTCCGTTAGACCGCCGCCCGCGCCTCTTCACAAGCCGCAAGCGACGGGCGGTTGGAAGCGTGCGGTGAGCGGCTGCCGGTTCTTTTACGCGTCATTAAGGCGTCGGTTTAACATTATGGTTAACGTTGCGCGCATAAAAACGCGCCGGCGTGTCGCCGCGCCGCCGCCAGCAGCGGAATTCACACGTCTCGCAGGTTGACCGGGTCGCAGGTTGACCGGGTCGCGGGGTGACCGGGTCGCAGGGTGACCGGGTCGCAGGGTGACCGGGCAACGGCTCCGGTCGGCGACCCCTAAGCGTTGGCCGGCGCCGGAGAATATTTTTCGGCGCCGTATGAACGCCGTGAATGGAGGCCACG
>CAZBOC010000171.1:0-6513 GCA_964493225.1 uncultured Caulobacterales bacterium
GCCAGCGCGGCTCGCCGGCTACACGCCCGGCTTTCCGCGCGAAACAGGACGGGCGAACCTGGAACCCGCGATCGGCGAACCCGTCGCCGTCTCGCTGGCGGCGCCGCCGGCGGGACTCGTCGCGACGTCGCCGGTCTTCCCGCCGGAGAGGCCGTTCTTTCTGCCGCCGACGGACATTAATCTGCCGCCGACCCTGACCATCGCGCCGGGCGGTTTCGCGCCGCCGCCGGACGACGAAGACGATGACGATGACGACGATGATGACGATGACGACGGCGAGACGCCGCCCGAAGAGCCGCCTACCGACGTTTCCGAGCCCGGGACGCTGTCCATCCTGATCGTCGCGGGCCTCGTGTTCCTCAGCCTCAAGGTCCGTCGTCGAACCGGCGCGCGGAGAGCCTAGACGCGGGGACGCAGCTCGCGAGGTCGGAACATGAAGCCCACAGCGCCGGACGGAGCCGCGATTGAGAAGATCGTTCTCGATGCCAGGGATCGAAACGAAGACGACGCAGCCGCGATCGCGCGCCGGGCTTCAGACATGATTGACCGCAGCCGCAATAACGGCGGACGGTGGAGGACAACCGCCGCTCCTCGACATCGCGGAGTCGGCGCGAGCGGGCGCGTCATCCGTATCGTCACGTTTTTCAAGCACCAGCCGCCGGTCCCGCCGGACTGGAGCGCATCCAGTGATCCTCAGGTCACTGGATGCGCTCTAAGTTCTTGAGTGGTCGCGTTTTCCAAACGCCCAACCAGCTCCACTTTGGCTGAAAAGCGCTCTAGCCGGCGTTGCTTCGGCGCTAAAGCAGCACCGCCGCGGCAAGGCCGAGGAAGACGAAAAAGCCGACAATGTCGGTCACGGTCGTGACGAAGACGGCCGAAGAGACCGCGGGATCCGCGCCCGCGCGCTGGAGGCCGATGGGGATCAGGATCCCGGCAAGGCCCGCCGCGAGGAGGTTGATCACCATCGCGGCCCCGACGACGAGACCGAGCTTCACTGCGTCAGCCCCGGCGGCCGCCGTCGCCGCATACCAGAGGCCCGCGAGAGTCCCCATAATGACGGCGAAGAGAAAACCGTTCAGCCCACCGACGATCGCTTCGCGCCAGACGATCCGCGCCGCGTTCGACGGCGTCAGATCCTTTGTCGCAAGCGAACGCACCGCCACCGTCAGCGTCTGCGTGCCGGCGTTGCCGCCCATGCTCGCGACAATCGGCATCAGGACCGCAAGGGCGACGACCTGTTCGATGGCGGCGTCGAAGAGCGCGATAACCAGCGAGGCGAGAATAGCCGTGCCGAGATTGATGGCGAGCCACGAGAAGCGCGAGCGCACGGTTTTGACGACCGTGTCGGACAGGCCCGACGCCGCGGCCTCGACGCCGCCAAGGGCGAGCATGTCCTCATGGGTCTCTTCGTGGACGATCTCGACGACGTCGTCGACGGTGATCATGCCGACAAGGCGCTCGCTCTCGTCGACGACCGGCGCGGAGATCAGATTGTACTGTTCGAAGAGGTAAGCGACCTCTTCCTGATCCATCGTCACCGGGATGCGCCGTACGTCCGTTGTCGGAATAATATCCTCGATCACTGTGTCGCGCTGCGCCTTCAAGAGCGTCGAAAGCGGCACTTCTCCGATCGGCTTGAAGGCGGGATCGATGACGAAGACTTCAAAGAAGCGGTCCGGCAGGTCCTCCGAACCGCGCAGCCGGTCGATGATCTGGCCTACGGTCCAGTATGCGGGCGCGGCGAAGATGTCGCGCTGCATGAGGCGTCCAGCGCTCTCTTCCGGGTAGTCGAACGCCGCGTGCAGGGCGAGACGATCCGTGACCGGCACGCCGGCGAGGATTTCCGAGCGTTTCGCCTCGTCGAGTTCTTCAAGAATAAAGGCCGCGTCGTCGGTGTCGAGTTCGCAGACGGCTTCGGCCACGAGTTCCGGGGCCATCGCGCCGACGATATCGACGGTGAGGTCGGGTTCGAGTTCGGCGAGCGTCTCCGCCTGCAGGGCGTCGCCGAGGAGGGTCGTCAGGCCGATGCGTTGCTCCTCGTCCAGAAGCCCGAAGAGATCGGCGAGGTCGGCCGGATGCAGCTCCGCGCAGAGGGCGCGCGCGCGATCTGCGTCAGCGGCCGCGATCGCCTCGGCGACTTTCCGCACGAAGGCGCCGGCGAGCGTCTGGTCCTGCTCGAACTGTTCTGACGCCTCAGGCGCGCCATCGCCGCCGGAACCGGAGCCTGGTTCGGATCTTCGTTCGGGATCAAACCCGCCAGACCCCGACTGCTCCGTCGTCGCGCCCTCCGGCGCGCTGTCCCGTTCGTCCACGGCGGTCGGTTCGCTCATAGGCGTCCTTTTCAA
This sequence comes from uncultured Caulobacterales bacterium, assembly GCA_964493225.1. Lineage (GTDB taxonomy): Bacteria > Pseudomonadota > Alphaproteobacteria > Caulobacterales > Parvularculaceae > JAJFFW01. Next base: position 2,346 of record CAZBOC010000171.1, read on the forward strand.
GTCCGGGTTGATGGGGGCGTTCCGGTCTTTTGGAGTAAAAGTAGCGCACGGAATAATCAAGCGCTGCGTGCGCTATTCCCGAAAATTAATGACCCCGCTGGCGATTACTACGCTCACGATAATCGTCAGTATGAGGGATATTATCGTGGCTCGCATCGCCTTGCGCTTCAGTCCCGGATCGACCGGCGCGCCGGGCTCGGCCCCTTTCACGCCGTCGTCTTCGCTCTCCCAGCGCGACGTGACGCCCGTTGGCAGGAGCGCGAAGAATACGAGCCACCAGATGATGACGAAAATGACGAGGACGCCGCCGACATTCATGGGCTCAGATCCTGTGAATGAGTACGGCGATGGGCGGGCGCTTGCCCCACAGGGCCGAGAGCCGCGCGCGAATGATGCGCCGAACGATGATCTCCAGGGCTTCGTCGTCCTGGCGCTTGGCGCGCGGCGCGTCTTCGACGCCTTCGTCGACGGCCTCTTCGAGTTCGGCGGCGACATCTTCGCCGTCGATGATCGAAGGCGCGCCGATCAGGGCGACGGCGGACGGCGCGGCGAGCGCGCCGCGATCGTCGATAACGAGGGAGACGGTCGCGGCGCCGGCGAAGCCGAGCTTGCGCCGCTCGCGCAGGGCCGCCGCCCCGTCCGGCTGCAGAAGCGATCCGTCTACGTAGAGCCTTCCCGAGGGAACCTCGTCGATGAGTTCGGGCCCGTCCGGCGCGATGCGGATGAGATCGCCGTTGCGCGGCGCCAGAGTAGCCTGCGCGCCCAGTTCGAGCGCGAAGGCGGCGTGTTCCTCCAGGTGGCGCGGCTCGCCATGGACGGGAATGGCGATCCCTGGTCGCGCCCATTCATACATCTGGCGCAACTCATCGCGGCATGGATGGCCCGAGACGTGCACGAATTCGTCCTTCTCGGTGATGATCTTCACGCCCAGTTCGACGAGGTCGTTCTGCAGCGCGAAGATCTCGCGCTCATTGCCGGGAATAATTTTCGAGGAGAAAACGACGGTGTCGCCCTCTGCGAGCGTGAGGTCCGGATGATCGTCGCGCGCAATTCGCGAGAGCGCCGCGCGCGCCTCCCCCTGACTGCCCGTGCACAGATAGAGAACGTGCTCGCGCGGCAGATACCCCGCCTCCTTCTCGTCGACGAAGGTAGCTCCCTGCGGCATCAGGCCGACCTCGCGGGCGACCTCGACGATGCGGCGCATGGACCGGCCGAGGAGGCACACGCTGCGGTCATTGGCTTTCGCGGCTTCGCAGACCGATAGAACCCGGGCGAGGTTGGACGCGAAGGTCGTCACCGCGACGCGGCCCGTCTCGGCCCCGATGACGCGCACGAGGTTCTCGCGCACCGCCATTTCCGAGCCGGAGGTTCCTTCCGAGAGGACGTTTGTGGAATCGCAGACCATGGCGAGAAGCCCGGCGTCGCCCAGCGCCCGGAGCGTGTCGTGGTCGGTGCGGTCCCCGAGGGTCGGGTCGGGATCGATCTTCCAGTCGCCCGTGTGCAGCACCTCGCCGAGGGGCGTGCGGATGACGATCCCGTTCGGTTCCGGGATCGAGTGGGTCAGCGTGACGTATTCGAGGTCGAATGGCCCGACCTCGAAACGCGCGCCCATGTCGATGACGCGCAGATCCGCTTTGACGCCGCGTTCCTCAAGCTTGCGGCGCACCAGCCCCGCGGTGAAGGGCGTCGCATAGATCGGGCACCTGAGCTGCGGCGCCAGCAGCGCGACGGCGCCGATGTGATCCTCGTGGCCGTGCGTCAGCAGGAGCGCTTTCAGCCTGTCCCGGCGCTCGACGATATAGGAGGGATCCGGACAAATGAGCTCGATTCCGGGTGTTGAAAGATCGCCGAATGTCACGCCGCAATCGATCATGATCCAGTCGCGCGCCTCGCCGGGGCCGAACCCGTAAAGGTTCATGTTCATGCCGATTTCGCCTGAGCCGCCAAGGGGCAGGAAAACGAGAGACGGACCCTTCATCATACGCGGCCCTCGAGGGCTTTCATGCGCTTGTAGACCTCGAGGAGACCGGTGATGGTCAGATCGCTGTCGAAAATGTCGATGGCGTCGGTCGCGCCTTCGAAGAGCGAGGCGACCCCGCCCGTCGCGACGACCCGCAAGGGGGCTGGATACTCCGCCTTGATGCGCGCGAGGACGCCCTCGATGAGCCCGACATAGCCCCAGAAGACGCCCGTCTGCATGGCGCCGACGGTGTCCGTTCCGATCACTTTGGACGGCCGCTCGATCGCGATGCGCGGAAGACGCGCGGCCGCGTCGTGGAGCGCCTGCATCGAAAGATTGATGCCGGGCGCGATGACGCCGCCTTCAAAGCCGCCGTCACCGCCCACGACGTCGAAATTCGTCGCCGTGCCGCTATCGACGACGACGAGGGGCCCGCCATGGGCCACATAGGCCCCCACGGCGTTGACGAGCCGGTCCGCGCCGGCCTCCGACGGCGTGTCGATGCGAACCTCGACGCCGGGAATATTCTGCGATCCGATCACGTAAGGCTCGCGGTCGAAATAGCGGCGCGAGAGATTCTTCAGGTGAAAAAGCGACTGCGGCACGACGTTGGAGATGATGCAGTCCGAGATATCGGCGAGTTTTTTGTTCTCCAGCGACATCAGCTGTGAAAGCCAGACGGCGTATTCGTCGGCGGTCCTGACGCTTGAGGTCGACGTCCGCCACGTGGCGACGGGGTCCTCGCCGTCATAGAGCGCGACGACCGAATTCGTATTGCCGACATCAATCGCGAGAAGCATCTGGGTCTCCAAAAAATACGGTCCCGGCCGTGATGCGTTTGTCGCCGTCCCCGGTGGAAAGGACAAGCGCGCCTTCAGCGTCCAATCCTCTGAACACCCCATCCAGCGCGCCGTGCGGCAGCCTGACCGTGATTTCCTCGCCCAGCCGCGCCGCCCTCGCAGTCCAAGCCTCGCGCAGGGGCGCGAAACCTTGTCGCGCCCGGATTTCGCGCCAGCGCGCGAAGCTCGCGTCGACGCGCTCCAGCACGGCCTCGGGGCGCGGCGCCGGCGGCTCGACGACGTCCGCGAGCCTTGCAGCCGGATAATCGAAACCTTCCGGCCTGGAGACGATGTTCACGCCGACCCCGAGAACAAGAACCAGGGGCTCCGTGCGCGCGAGTTCAAGAAGCAAACCCGAGATCTTGGCCCCGTCGACCAGCACGTCGTTCGGCCATTTCAGTTCCGGGCGCAGCCCGGGCGCGAGACTCGCGAGGGCATCGGCGACCGCGAGCCCCGCCGCGTAGGAGAGCTGGGCCGGCGCGCCGGCGTCGCCGTCTTCCCTGAAGATCAGGCTGGCTGCGAGATCACCCTCGCGCTGGCGCCAGGCGGCCCCGCGGCGCCCGTACCCGGCCGTCTGACGCACGGCCGTGATCCAGCACGGACCCGTCTCCCCCGCGGCGACCAGGCGTTTCGCCTCAAGGCTTGTCGAATCCAGCGTGTCGCGGCTGCGCACGGTCGATCCTGAAGACAAACGCGTTTCCACCTATCAGAACAGAACGGCCGCGGCCTGGTCCGCCGCGCCGCGCAAGGCGCCGATGAAAACGAACAGGACCGGGAACATTAGCAGCGCCGACCCCGCCGCCGCGAGATTCAGATTGAGACCGGCCTCGCGCTCGAAGACGGGCGCGGGATCGTTGAACCATATGATCCAGATGACCCGAAGATAGTAAAACGCCGAGACGACGCTCAGGATCGCGCCGACGACAGCGAGCCAGGCGAGCCCCGCATCGACCGCCGAAAAGAAAACGAACCATTTGCCCAGAAAGCCCGCCGTCGGCGGAATGCCGGCGAGCGAGAAGAACAGCACGGTGAAGAGGATCGCAAGCGGCATGTTCGTCTCCTTCAGGCCGGAAAGATCGGCGATGCTCTCCGTCAGCCCGCCGCGCCGGCGCATCATCAGGATGCAGGCGAACGTCCCGATGGTCATGACGACGTAGATCGCCATGTAGATCAACACCGAGGACAGACCCTGACTCGTGCCCGCGGCGAGTCCGATCAGGGCGTAGCCCATATGGCCGATCGACGAATAGGCCATCAGGCGCTTGATGTTGGTCTGGGCGATCGCTGAAAAGCCTCCGATAGCCATCGAGGCGACGGCGATCATCGCGATGACGGGACGCCAGTCTTCCAGAACGTCGGGAAAGGAGCC
>CAZBOC010000172.1:0-6284 GCA_964493225.1 uncultured Caulobacterales bacterium
GGAGCCGGGCCCGTCGTCGCAGCCTCCCCATCACGCGCCGAAGCGGCAGCCGTCTCCCTCGTTTCCGGAGCGCGCGCTCGCGCGTCGGGTCTGTCCTGCGCAGGGCCCGCGCCCGCCCGATCGGGCGACGCATTTCGCCCGGCCGACGACGGCGGCGCGCTCTGTCCCGCGGCGAGGCCGCCTTCGGGGACCGCGCCATGGACGTCGAGCGCTGCGGCGGCCTGGCGCTCCAGACCGGCGGCCGCGAGCGCAAGGTCGCCGCCCGGCTCGACCGGGCCCGACTGTTCGCCCGCCCGAGAGCGCTGGACGGGCGGGCCGGATATCGAAGTTGGTTCTATCATCAGGCCTCAGAAAATTCACCGCCCGCATCGCAATCGGCGGGCCAGCGACCGGACCGGGAGAAACCCTCGGTTTCGATGCTTAATCCGCGTTAGGAACGATCTCCTTGCGGAAGAATACGCCTGCAGGTCTTGCCGGCCCGGCTGAATTTTCCGGGCGAGCGGGCCTTATTTGGCTGGCGCGCGGGTTGCAATCTGATCTCGGCCATGACCGCCTTTACTCTGACACCTCCCGGAATCGCCGCCTCAGCCGAGGCGCAGGCCAGACTTAACGCATGCGTGCGGGGCGATTTTGCCGGGTTTGATTTTCCGGCGCGGCAAATCCTGCCGGGGAGGAACGAAACGCGATGAGCCTCAATGCCGCCCTCAATACAGCCGTGTCCGGACTGTTCGCAAATCAGCGCGCCGTCGCGGCGACGTCGGAGAACATCGCGAACGTCAACACGCCGGACTATGTCCGCCGCGAGGCGACATTTTTCACGGACGCGATCCCGGGCCAGTTCAATGGCGTCGACGTCGAAATCGCGCGCGCGGCGGTCGACCGGTTCGTTGAAGGCGCGCGGTTCGGCGCGGCCGCCGACGCGGAGGCCGCCGCCGCGCTCGCCGACGGTCTCGCCCGCATCGAGGCCTCCCTCGGCGCGCCCGGCGAGAACATTTCGTTCGCGAACGAACTGGACGCCGCCTTCGCGTCGCTCGCGACGCTCTCCGCGAACCCTTCCTCGACAGCCGCCAAGGCCGATGCGATCGCGTCGCTTGACGCCGCTTTCGCCGCTTTTGCGCGAACGCGCGACGCCGTCGCGAATGAAAGCGACGCCGCCGGGGCGGAGATTGAAAACTCCCTGACCCGGGTGAACGCGATCCTGGAAGAGATCTTTCAGCTCAACGAGACGGTTCCGGACAGTCCGGGGGCGGCCGATCTCCTCGACGCACGCATCAACGAGTTGTCTGGGTTTCTGGACATTTCGGTCGCCCGGGCCGACGACGGCCGCGTGACGGTCTCGACTGCGGGCGGAACCGTGCTCGCCGACGCCGGGTCCTTCACCGCGCTCGGCTTCGCGGCGGGCCCGCCATCAGGCCTGACCCTGTCGAGCGTCAGCGCCGATGGCGTAACGCAGACCCTGGTGAACCCCGCGATTGATAGGGAAATCGGCTCGGGCGGCTTGCGCGGTCTTCTCGATCTTCGCAATACGGAGCTTCCCGCGCTCGCCGCGCTCGTCGATCAAACGGCCGGCGACGTCGCCGCGGCGCTGAATGCAGCCTATGCGGAGAACACCGCCGTCGGTGCGACGGCGCTGACGTCGGACGTCCTGATCGTCGCCGACGCTGCGGGCAATTTTTCGGTGAACGCAAGCCTCGCCGCCGACCCGGCGCGCCTCGCGATCGCGCGGCCATCAGCAGGCGAACCCGGCGGCGCCAATGACGGGCGCGGCGCGGCGGCCCTCGTTGATGTCAGCCAAACGCCGGCCGCGCGTGCGAGCGCCGATGCGGTCGCGCAAATCGGATCGGCCGCCCGGAACGCCGCGCTCGCGGCCGAAACGAACGCCGCCGTCGCGGCTGACCTGACGGCGCGCGCCAATGACGCGGGCGGGGTCAATCTCGATGAGGAGCTTTCCAACCTCATCCTCTATCAGCGCGCCTATAACGCCAATGCGCGCGTCGTCGCCGCCATAGACGAGCTTTGGCAGTCGCTGCTGTCGACTATCTGAAGGGACCGCCCGCCATGACCCGAATCTCCGACCTCGGACTGCAGCAGACCCTTCTTTCCGGCTTCCAGCGCGCGCAGGACGCCGCCCAGACGCGCCAGATCCAGCTCTCGAGCGGCAAGGTCTCTGAAAATTACGGCGGCATTGGTCCGCAGACGAACCGTCTTCTTTCGGCCGAGGGTTTGATTGCGCGCACGAGCGCCTATGAGGGCGCGGCGAATGCAGCGCTCTCGCGCCTCCAGGTTCAGGAGGCGAGCGTCACGTCCGTCGGGGAAGCGGCGGCGGATCTGCGCGAAAGTCTCGTCGCGGCGCTCGCCAACGGGACCGGCGACGGCGTCGATCTGGCGCTTGAGACGAACGCCCAACGCGTCCTCGCGAGCCTCAACGCGGAATTCGGCGGCGTCTTCGTTTTCGGCGGAACCGATGGAACAGCGCGGCCGGTCGCCGGATCGACCTTGAGCGATGTCGCCGGCGCGGCGTCGACGGATGATCTTTTCACGGAGGGCGAGCGCACGACGCTGGCCGTCGAAGCGGGCGTTTCCGTCGACGGCGGCCCCCTCGCTGCGGAAATCGGATCTGCGCTTGTCGCCGAGCTTGGCGCGCTCGCGAATCTGGGCGACATATCCGGAGAGTTGACCGCGGCGGAGCGGGATTTCCTGTCGATGAGCGTCCGCTCGCTTGAGGCGATCTCGAACGATCTCATCGTCGAACTCGGCGTTAACGGCGTGGCGCAGTCGCAGGCGCAAGCCGCAATCGACCGCAACTCTCGGTTGCGCGACGAGGCGGAAGTTCTCGCCGCGCAAATCGAGGACGCCGACCTCGCCGAAGTCGTCGCGCGCCTCAATCAGGACCAGCTCGCGATCCAGGCCTCGGCCGAGGCCCTCTCCCAGGCGACGCAATTATCGCTCCTTAATTTCCTCTGATCCCGGGATCGCTAAAATCGAAGCCTCCCACGATTTGAACCCCGGCTTGGCGTCGCCTATCTATGCGCCGATATGGCCGACACGTTGAACATCTCCGATCTGGATGCGCCCGCGATTGATCTCGGGCTGGCGAAGGGCTCGCGCGTGATCGTGGCCATGTCCGGCGGCGTTGATTCCTCGGTGACCGCCGCGCTGGTCAAGCAGTCGGGATACGACGCGGTCGGCGTCACGCTGCAGCTCTATGACCACGGGGTCGCGATCCAGAAGAAAGGGGCCTGCTGCGCCGGCCAGGACATCCATGACGCGCGCCGCGTCGCCGAGGCGATCGGCATCCCTCATTATGTCCTCGACTATGAGGACCGGTTCTCCGAGAGCGTCATGGAGGATTTCGCCGACACCTATCTCGCCGGCGCCACGCCGATCCCTTGCGTGCGCTGCAATGAGCGGGTCAAGTTCCGCGACCTGATGGAGACAGCGCGCGATCTCGGCGGCTCGGCGATGGCGACGGGCCACTATATCCGCCGGGTCGATGGACCGGGCGGGCCTGAAATGCGCCGCGCCGCCGACGCCGGCAAGGACCAGTCCTACTTCCTCTTCTCCACGACGCGCGAACAGCTTGATTTTCTGCGCTTCCCCCTCGGCGATCTGCCGAAAGAGCGTACGCGCGAAATCGCCGGGCGGCTCGGTCTTGCGGTGGCCGAGAAACCGGACAGCCAGGACATTTGTTTCGTGCCGGAAGGCAAATACGCCTCCGTCGTCGAACGGCTGAGGCCCGGCGCGGCGGAGCCCGGCGAGATCGTCCATCTGGACGGGACCGTCATGGGCCGCCATCCGGGGGTCATCCACTACACGGTCGGACAGCGCCGCGGCCTCGGGGTCGCGACGGGCGATCCGCTCTATGTCGTTCGCCTTGACGCGGACCGGCGCGAGGTCGTCGTGGGCCCGCGCGAGGCGCTGACGGTGTCGCGGATCTACCTGAAAGACGTCTCCTGGCTTGGCGACAGCTCGGGTGAAGCGGCGGCGCGCGAAGGCTTTGGGCTCGCCGTAAAAGTGCGCTCCACCCGGCCGCCGGCGCCGGCGCGTCTCGTCTGGGCCGATGGCGGCTACGCCGTCGACCTCGCGCGCCCGGAGGAAGGCGTCGCGCCGGGACAAGCGTGCGTCTTTTACTCTGACGACGCCGCAAACGATCGGGTTCTGGGCGGCGGCTGGATCGCTTCGACGGCGGCCGCGGCGCCGGACGCGGCCTGATCCCTTTCCCCGCCCGGCGATCTCGCCTATCGACGCGGCACGAGCGTTGCGTTGCGCGGGCGAGATGGAAAAGATCAGGGTTATCTACGTCACCGGCTACGGGCGCTCCGGCTCGACGATGCTGGACATTTCTCTTGCTCAGCATCCCGGGATTTTCGGGGCCGGAGAGCTTTTGTCGATGGGCTATCACGTCTGGGACAATGACGAGTATTGCGCCTGCGGCGAGCGGATCCGCTCATGTCCGACCTGGGCCCCCATCATGGGCGCCTGGATGGAGGCCGGAAATGACGTCGCGTCCTATCGCGCGCTACAAAGACGCATCGAGCCGCTTTACGCGCCGGATCGCCTGATGCGAACGGGCGCGCTCGCGCGCTATCACGAGGCGACCGCGACCATGTTCGGCGTGATTTCAAAAGCCGCGGGGGGGCGCATCATCGTCGACAGCTCCAAGGCGCCGGGCAGGGGGCTCGCGCTCGCTGCGAACCCCGCGATCGACCTGAAGGTGGTCCACCTCGTGCGGGACGCCCGGGCCGTCGCCAACTCCATGGCGAAGGAAATCGCCGTCGACGTCGAAAAGGGCGTGCAGAAACATTTGCGCGCCAAGCCGGCAATCCGCACGGCGCTGCGCTGGCGGATGTACAACGCCATGGCCGAACGCCTCGGTCGCGCCGTAGGTCAAAGCCGCTTCGTCCGTGTGCGCTATGAGGATTTTGCAACGCAGCCCCGAACGGAGTTCGACCGGATCGGCGCGGCTGTCGGCGTCGACCTTGGCGACGTCGGCGCGCGCCTGCAGGCCCGCGAGCCCGTCTCGCCGTCTCATCAGATGGCTGGAAGCCGCATCCGGATGAAAGGCGATCTGGTGGTGAGGGTCGATTCCGCCTGGCGCGACGCGATGCCCGAGCACGCAAAGGCGCAAGTGCGCGCGGTCGCCGGCGAACAGCTCGCGCGTTACGGCTACTTCGCCTGATCGCTATAATTCATCACACGCATCAATCACGCGGCTGCTGCGACGGACTTGCGCGCTCGCGCGACATCGTCCAGAAATCGCGGCCCGACCACGCGCGAGGATCGTTATGGCGAAGCCGAAATATGATTGCCTGAAATGCCCGGCCTTTTGTTGTTCCTACACGCACATTCCGGCCAACAAAACCGACGTCAAGCGCCTCGCCAGACATCACGGCCTCACCGAGGAACAGGCGCGCAGGCGCTTCACGAAGAAGGGCGATAAGGAAAACCCGCGCGTGCTGCGCCATGCCGAAGACGAACATTTCGGCTCGTCCTGCATCTTCCTCGACCGCGAAACGCGCAATTGCAGCATCTATGAGGCGCGCCCGAAAATCTGTCGCGAGTTCCCAACCCAGACCCGCTGCGGCTATTATGAATTCCTGATCTTTGAACGCGAAGTGCAGGACGACCCGGAATGGATCGCGACGACGGATTGACGGATCGAACACGCCGAAGCGAGGCCCATGGAGCGCGTTGACGTCGTCGTGATCGGCGCGGGCGTCGTCGGTCTTGCGACGGCCCGCGCCCTGGCGCTCAATGGTCGGGAGGTTCTGGTCCTCGAGCGCCATGGCGTCTTCGGCGCGGAGTCGTCCTCGCGAAACTCCGAGGTTATCCATGCCGGCATCTATTACCGACCGGACGGCATGCGGGCGCGGCTCTGCGTGCGCGGCAAGAAATTGCTCTACCGATACTGCGCCGAGCGCCAGATCTCCCACGAACGCTCCGGAAAGCTGGTCGTCGCCCATGGCGAGGAGGAAATTGCGCGCCTGCATGCATTGCGCGAAAACGCCCGCGCTTCGGGGGTGAACGACGTCTCGATCATCCCCGGGAGGGAAGCGTGCGCGATTGAGCCGGAACTCGCCTGCGACGCCGCGCTTGCATCGCCATCCTCGGGCGTCGTCGACAGCCACGCCCTGATGCTCGCCCTGGTCGGCGACATCGAGGACGCCGGCGGCGCGCTGGCTCTGTCCTGTCCCGTCGTGTCCGGCGCGCTCGTCGACGACGGCGTCGTCCTCTCGGTGGGCGGCGCCGCGCCGCCCGACCTCCGCGCGGCGCTTGTCGTCAAC
>CAZBOC010000173.1:0-4867 GCA_964493225.1 uncultured Caulobacterales bacterium
GCATCGCGAAGTTCCAGGTCATGAACTCGACGATGGGTTTCAGACCCGCGAAAGCCGCCCCGACGCCGAGACCGGCGAAACCGTATTCCGTGATCGGCGTATCGACGACGCGGCGTTCGCCGAACTCGGCGAGAAGTTCGCGGCTGACTTTGTAGGCCCCCTGATACTGCGCCACCTCTTCGCCCATCAGGAAAACGTCCGGGTCGCGGCGCATCTCTTCGGCCATGGCGTCGCGCAGGGCGTCGCGCACGCTGGTTCGGACCATCTCCACGCCGTCGGGCAGTTCGGGATCGCCGGGCGCGACGGCTTTCTCCGGCGCGGCGACGCCGCCCTTCTCAGGCGTTCCGGGCGCTGGTTCGGCAGGGGGCGGCATCCGGCCTTCGTCGCCGGCCGAGCCGCCCGCGGCGGCGCCGTTCAGCGCGGCGAGATCTATATCGTCTGCGCTTTCGCCTTCCTCGACAAGCACCGCGATCACGTCGTTCACCTTTACGTTTTCGGTGCCTTCCTCGACGACGATACGGCCGACGACGCCTTCATCGACGGCCTCGACCTCCATCGTCGCCTTATCGGTCTCGATCTCCGCGATCACGTCGCCGGCGGCTACGGCGTCGCCCTCCTTCACCGTCCATTTCGCGAGCGTGCCCTCCTCCATGGTGGGCGAGAGGGCTGGCATGAGCACCGGCGTCGGCATTGGGCGCATCCTGTTCCTGATGAACAACGCGCAATGTCTACTCTCAATCGCGTCCGGCGAACAAGGCGAACCCGTCCATGCCGCGCTGCGAAATCGCACGCCATCGCGCCGCCTAGCGCAGGTCTTCGCGAAGCGCTTCCAGGTCGGTCATGACGTCGGCCTGCTCGGCGTCAAGCGCGGCGGAAACAGCCATGTAATAGGCCTTCAGGTCGCGCTCGGCCTCCTCTGCGAGACAGCGCATATAGGCGTTCGAGGCCTCTACATGCGCATTGTACTGACGGACCGCGCGATTGCGGGCCGCGACGGTGATGCGGCCCTGGCTCGTCGGATCAGTCGCGAGCACAGGTTCAACGGGCCGTTCGCACTCATCGAATTCATAGGAAACGCGCGCCGGCTGAGCCGCCTGCGCATCGTCCGACGCGTCTTCCGGAAGCAATATGCCGTCAAGCGCCTGCAGATCCTGATCGGCGACGGCGTTTGGCGCGGCGACGAACAGGCAAACAAGCGCCGCCCAGACTGGGATTCCCGCACGCATTTTCCGCTCTCCATCATTCGGAGCGAAATCCTAGCACGAATTATTCCGCTTGCGCTAAGCTGAGAAATTCGCGCCGGCCTCGCGCGGTTTCATCCGGATAAGGCGCGATTGCGCAACCGCCGCTTGCCGATGCCTGACCGCTTTCTGGTATTCGGGGTCCTTGACCATCTCCCCGAAGGCCGCGGCGCTTGGATATTCCGCAATGAAGATCAGGTTCCAGACTTCGTCGGCCGGACCTATGAGAACGTGCCGCGGCGTCCATGACAAAGCCATCCTCCCGCCGACGCGTTTGAAAACGGGCTCGCTTTCAGACCCGTAGCGGGCGTAGGCCTCAGCACCGGAGAGACCTTCGGCCCTGAGAGGATCGTCTTCGCCATAGGCCGCGCGTTCGTTGAAGCGCAGCATGTTAAGCATGTGGATCGCTCCCTCTTCGGGCAGTTTCATCATTGCCGAAAACTGGTCGCGGGTCGGATCGACATAGGCGGTCACGGGGCGCCTCCTTTGAGTTTGTGAAGACCGGTGACGCGCTCGAAAACGCGGTCGACCAGCGCTGACGGCGCGAGATTGCGCAACATGAGCGGCGCGATGTTGCTAGCGGGGACCGTATAGCGCGAATGGGGCTTTTCAGCCGTCAACGCATGCAGGACCTTTTCCGCGACAACGCCGGGCGGGCGCGCGTTCGGATGGCCCTTGGCGTGCCAGTCCCTGAAGATCCGCAGTTGATCATAGTACGGATCGCCCTCCTCCATATAAGAGGCGATGGAAGCCTGTTCCTGCGCGCCGAAGGGCGTGTTGATGAAGCCGGGCCTGATTAGGCTGACCCGGATCCCGTGCGGGCGCAGCTCGCGCCGGAGCGCGTCGCTCACGCCCTCGACCGCGTGTTTCGACGATCCGTAGACGCCGAAAAACGGGGCGACGATGCGACCGGCGATAGAGCCGATATTGACGATGCGCCCGGCCCCGGCCGCGCGCATCTGCGGCAGGACCGCGCGCGCGACGTTGACGGGACCGAAAACGTTCGTTTCGTAAACGCGCCGCCATTCGTTCGCCGGGACGCGCTCGACCGGCCCGATCACGCTGACGCCCGCATTGTTGATGAGACCGTAGACGACGTCGGCGTTCGCCGAAATTTCCCGCAGCGCGGCCGCGATCGAGCCTTCGTCAGTCACATCCATCTCGAGCGGCAGAATGCATCCGGCGCTCCCTTGGGCCAGCGCCCGGAGACGGTCGGTGCGACGGGCGGCGGCGTAGACCTTGAAGCCCTTGCCGGCAAGTTCAAGCGCAATGGCCTCGCCTATGCCGCTCGACGCCCCGGTGACGAGAACAGGCTTGTGCATCCGCGCGCCCCCTGCCTTTTCAAAGCCTTGAGAAGTCGAAGCCGCCGCCCTCGGGCAGCGCGACGAGATCGCGGTCCTCGGCGATCCGGACATTCTTTTTACGGATTTTCGAAACACCTCGCATGAAGATCCGCCGCGCCACCGCGTTGTCGGGGGCCGGCGTCAGGTGGTTGAGGATCAAATGCTCGACGCCGGCTTGGTTCGCGGCCCGCGCCGCCTCTTCGGGCGAGGTATGGTAATCGGGAATATCGGCCAGGATCTTCGCCACCCGTGCATTACCGGCGGCGGCGACGGCTTCGCCCATTTTCGCAACCATGTGGTTAGCCTGCGCCTCGTGGATCAGAAGATCGGCGCCCCTTGCGACTTCGATCAGATTTTCCGAATACGCCGTATCGCCGCTCACGACGACGCTGCGGCCCTTGTAGTCGAAACGATATCCGACCGCCGGATCGACCGGTTCATGCTCTACGGTGAAGGAGGTGACGGTCAGCCCGTCGCGGTCGTAGACGACGCGGGCGTCCTGATCGCCAAGGTCGAACGGGCGGGCGTTCATTCCCGCCGTGCGCGGCGGCGCGACGCCTTTCCCATGGTGGGCCGTGCGGTAGCCGTCGTCCGTCGCGAAAGCCGCGTTCACGCCGTCGATGACCGCGCCGAGGCTGCCATCGGCGCCGGATGGACCAAAGACGTCGAGGGGCGCGTCTCGACCGGTGACCCAGGAGTTCACATTCGCCTCGCTGAGATCGCCGATGTGGTCGGAGTGATAGTGCGTGAGGAAGATCCCGGCGAGGCGCTCGCCGGGGATTCCGGCTGCGGCGACGGTCTCATAGCTGCCGGTGCCGGCGTCGACCAGGAAGAAGCGATCCGCGACGAACACTGCCGTGCAGGTCTGCGCCCGTGCGGTTGACGGAAGCGGCGAGCCGGTTCCGCAGAAGAAAACTTTCAACCCGTCGCCGTCGAAAAGTTCGGTCGGCGGCGAAGCGAACCGCGCGTTGACCGCCCGGTCGAACAGCGCGTCCTGCACCGCGGGGACCCGCGTCGCCATTGAAATCAAGACAAGCGCCGCGCCGACCAGCGCGGCGGCGACCAGAATGGAACGCATGAGGTCCGCCCCCTTTGAAAATCCGTGACATCAATCCTAGACGGCGTCGCCACCTCGCCTCAAGCGGGGGCGGCGCCCTCCCAAAGGGCGCTTGGATCGAGGCACCGACTGCTCGGCGCTATTGCCCCGGCGGGCCATTTGCGGACAGGCTCAAACCGATAATCAGCGCCGGCGCGGCGCGCATCCGCTTTTCGGGAGGAAGCCCTTGGTCGATCGCGCGACGCCTCTAAGCGCCGGCGCGGAGGAACGGATCCGCGCAGTGCCGTCACGTCCCGCGCTCGGCGCCCGCCTCGCCTACGGGTTCGGATCGGTCGCCTACGGCGTCAAGGACAACGGGTTCGACTATTTCCTGCTCCTCTTCTACAGCGCGGTCATCGGCGTTGACGCGCGCCTCGTGGGCCTCGCCATCACCATCGCCCTGATTTTCGATGCGCTGAGCGATCCGCTCGTCGGATACTGGTCCGACAATTTCCGCTCAAAATGGGGGCGGCGCCACCCCTTCATGTACGCCGCCGCGATCCCCGTCGCGCTCAGTTACTTTCTCCTGTGGACGCCGCCCGCCGGGTGGTCGGACGAAGGCCTGTTCTGGTACCTCCTGATCCTCGCGATCCTGATACGGACCTTCATCACTGTCTATGAGACGCCGAGCACGGCCCTCGCGCCCGAGCTGACAAGCGATTACGACAAGCGCAGCGAACTCCTCGGCCTCAGATATTACTTCGGCTGGACGGGCGGAACGGCGATGGCGGCGCTGATGTTCTTCTTTCTCTTCCCCGCGTTTTCAAACGACAGCGTCCCGGACGGACGTTTCAACCCGGAAAGTTATGCGCTTTACGGCGTCATCGCGTCGCTCGCCATGTTCGCCGCGATCATGGTCTCGGCGATCGGGACCCATGGCGAAATCGCGCGCCTGAAGGCGCCGCCGGAGAAAAGAACGCTGACCCCTCGCGCAATATTCGGAGAAATCTTCGAGACGCTCTGCGATCGTTCATTCTTCTCCGTCTTCGGCGCGTGGCTGTTCGTCTCCGTCGCCAAGGGCCTCTCCGCTGGTCTCGCCTTTTATTTCTATACGTATTTCTGGGAATTTTCTTCGCTCGCAATCGGCGGGCTGACAATCGGCGTCTTTCTTTCCGCAGCGATCGGACTGGTCCTCGCCCCGATCGTCACGCGCCGCATCGGCAAGAAGCGCGGCGCCATCATTATCG